>JBASRM010000357.1:0-2142 GCA_049273835.1 Blastocatellia bacterium
GCGAACAACAGCGGGAGAGATCGAGGGGGCAAACGGGTGTATTGAATGTGAACGCTTAGCGCCCGGAGGTAAGCCACGGTGGCGCCACGGAAGGCGCAAATTTACGGCAGGAGCAGATAATAGGTGGGTTCCCGCTCCTGCGTGTGGCATGGGGGTTGCACGACAATGGTTATGAATACTTCAATAAACAGTGGTCCACTTCATTCGTTTAGTCACCACTTAAATTCTGCGATTACGTTTGACGACATTCGGCCAAACGACCGTATTGTGATCAGGACCAAAAACAGCGAATATCGTTTTTCGGTTATCGATCCCGGAAGTCATAGAGGGATGCTGAGCGGCGGGTCGCTGGGCGAGGAGCCACGCGAGGCAATCCTCATCGAATCAATGAGCAAGGGCGACGACGGTGCGCTGCAGGACTTCCACGGCCTAAAAACCGGAGGCCGCGCTCTTTTTTATCTTTCATCTGGCCGGAGCGTCGAGCGCGTGAAGACCTCAAAAATTGATACACTGGTTCTCGTAAAAGCAGCCGACCGCCCCTCTCTTGCCTCTTAGCTCCCACTCTGCTCCATTTCCTCTGACACTCGAAGTATTTAAGAGCCGCAAAGCTTAACTTGTTTGGCTTTGCGGCCGAGTTTAAAATCCTGCTTTCCGTTAATCCGTAGCAGCGCGGAATCGCGCACAAAGTAATCGTTCCGGTGACAACGTGAGAGCCGATGAGGCTCACGCGGGCTACGAATACATATGGAATGGACAACTAGCGGACGGTAAATCTGAAATGACACGAGAGCCGGGCCAAAATGAATCGGATTTTCGTGAGGCGAGCAGGCTTCAGGAGGCAATCCTGAACGCAGCGAACTACACGATCATTTCGGTGGCAGTCGATGGAATGATTCTAACTTTGAACGCCGTAGCGGAGCGTTGGCTTGGTTACTCGGCAGAGGAAATCGTCGGCAAGGCGACGCCTGTGATCTTCCATGATCCCGAAGAAGTTGAAGAACGTGCGCGCAAACTCTCTCAAGAGCTCAATGCCGAAATCGAGCCGGGGTTTGAAGTATTCGTGGCGAAGGCGAAGCTTGGAGTTCCCGATGAAAATGAATGGACTTACGTGCGCAAGGATGGCAGCCGCTTTCCAGTGCTGTTGTCAGTGACCGCCTTGCGCGACGCGGCGGGAAAGGTCACGGGATTCCTCGGCATCGGGAGCGACATTACTGCGCGCAAGGAAGCGGAAAGAGCGTTGCGCGAAGGAGAGAAGCGGTATCGCGACCTGGTGGACAACTCGTTGGGGTTGATAGGCGCCCACGACATGGAAGGACGGCTTCTGATGATCAACCCCGCCGCCGCGCGACTGCTCGGATATCAGCCGTCCGAGATGGTTGGCAGGAACCTGGCCGAGTTTCTTGTGCCCTCCGTCAAGAAGGTGTTTGGGGAATACCTGGAACGCATCCGGCGGAATGAGGCGGACACTGGATTACTTAAAATGGTGACCAGGGACGGAGAGGAACGAATCTGGGAGTATCGCAATCTTCGATACGACGAACCGGGGAAAGACTCCTATGTGGTGGGTCACGCTAGCGACATAACCGAACGGAAGCGCGCCGAGCGCCGTTTATCGGTGCAATACGCCGTAACGCGGATACTGGCCGAGTCGATGAGGTTCAACGAGGCAGCGCCCAAGATTCTTCAAGCCGTCTGCGAATGTCTGGGATGGGGGGCCGGCGCTCTTTGGCGAGTTGACAGGGAAGCAAATGTGCTGCGCTACGTCGAAGGGTGGGAGGCGCCGTTAGCCAACGTTGAGGAGTTCAAATCAATAAGCCATCAAAGCGCTTTTTCGCCGGGCGTCGGCCTGCCCGGACGTGTGTGGGAGAGTCGCCAGCCGCGTTGGATCGCAAACGTCATAACGGATGACAACTTTCCGCGCGCGCCGATCGCCGAAAGAGTCGGGCTGCACTCGGCACTCGGCTTTCCGATCTTGCTGGGCGGCGAAGTCCTCGGGGTGATGGAGTTCTTTAGCCACTCGATTCAGCAGCCCGATGAAGATCTGCTCGAAATGTTGACCAGCATCGGCAGCCAGATGGGTCAGTTTGCTGAGCGCAAAAACGCCGAGAGGGAATTGCAAGAAAGTGAACAACAGCTTCAAGC
>JBASRM010000363.1:0-2522 GCA_049273835.1 Blastocatellia bacterium
GTTTATAGCAACCCAGGCGACGGCGAACGAACTCCGTCAGGAGTTCCATGTGCCGCTGATAGCATCAATACATTTCACCCCTGACGGGGTGAGCGGGCCACTTCACGTCATTACTATAACCATTGCCGTCCTGGCGGAGGGCTTTTAGCCCAGCAATGAATTGCTGGGCTATACTCACGCTTCCCTCCGGGACGCTCCCCCAACTCAAGTTGGGGGTTGCTTATCCTACGGAGTGAGCTGCAGAAGAATCTCTGCAAGGCAAAGACTCTTCTGCACGAAGCTGGTCGCACTACTTTCCTGCGTCCGGACCCTTCAGGTACTTATCAAGAAAGTCGAGTATGGCTTTGTAGCCGCGAATCTCGTTAGCTTTCTTGGTGAAACCGTGACCTTCATTGTCGAACACCACGTATTCGACAACTCCGCCCTTCTTCTTTACCGCCTCTACTATCTCGTCGGACTCAGGCTTGATGACACGCGGGTCGTTCTTGCCCTGAAGGACTATCAACGGCTTGGTGATCTTGTCGGCGTGGAAAAGCGGCGAGACCGCCTTCAGATTCTCGCGGTCCGCCTTCGGATCGCCCATCTCTTTGTAGAGAGCTTTGCGGAATGACTCCCAGTACGGGGGAATCGATTCCAGCGTGCGAAGCCAGTTCGAGACGCCAAACAGATCAACGCCTACCGCGAACTCTTCAGGCTTGAATGCCAGGGCAGCCAGCACCATGTACCCGCCGTAGCTCCCTCCAACAATTCCGATCTTCGACGTGTCAACATAGCCCAGCGTCGCCAGGTATTTTTTTGCTTCAACGCAATCCCACAGCGGCTCGCGGCCGTGTTTCTGATCGTCAGCGGTGAAGAACGTCTTGCCGTAACCCGAGCTTCCGCGGTTGTTCACACCCAGTATCACGTATCCGTGATTTACCAGGTACTGAATCACTCCGCTGTAGCCGGTTCGCGTCTGCCCGCCGGGGCCGCCGTGTATCCAAAGTAGCGCGGGCGCTTTGTTCGCGGCGCTTGCCTGATGAGGCTTGTAGAGAATGGATGGAATCTCCATCCCGTCGAACGACTTGTAGCGAATTACTTTCGAGGCGACCAGATCAGCGGCGTCGATCTCGGGATTCAAGGTGTCAGTAAGCTTGCGCACTTGCTTTGTGTCAAAGTCATAGACGTACAGGTTGCTCGGTGAGTTGTCGCCAGTGAAGTAGAACGACATCAACTTCTCGCTTCTGGAGATATTGACTGACGTGATCTGACCCGCAGGAAATGCAGGGAGGTTGACAGGCTTTGCGGTGGCGCGGTCGTAAATCTTGACCTTGGTACGGGCATCTTCGTTGATCGCTACGACTCGGTATTTGCCATTGTGCGAGAAGTAGGTGAATCCGATGTCCCAATTTGCTTTTTCAACCGGCTCTTTCTTTCCGGTCATCAGGTCGTAGCGAGCGATGTATGAGAATTCGCCGCCTTCATCAGTGAGATAGAGCAAGTATCGCGATGTCGGATCGAACGTCGCAGGATTTGAGGCAACCTCGCCCTGGTGTGGCGTGATGTTCTTCATCTCTTTTGTCGCAACGTCGTAGAGATAAACGTCCGAATCCGAGGTCGTGCTTGGCTTCCCAAACGCAATAAATTTCTCGTCATTCGAAATGTCGCCGAACTGATACCCGACCGTGTCCTGGTAGATCAGCTTACGCTCGAAGCTTGCAGCATCCATCTTGTATACGTCGAAGAACCGCGCGTCACGCTCGTTGGTCGCGAAGAAAAAAGCCTTGCCGTCCTGGGCCCATCCCAGGAACTGGGCCTTGAGCTTGTCTCCGGGTGTCAGGTCCTTCTCTTTACCATCCGCTCCCAGAACATAGAGGTGATTGTTTTCGTTGCCGCCTTGGTCGTGGGTGTACAGGATCCGCGTGTCATTTGGGAAGTAACCGATGCTGAAAGTGCTCTCAGTGGTTGAGCGTGTGAGCTGCTTCATGTCGCCGCCGGTCAGGGGAATCGTGTAAACGTTATAGATGCCACTCTTGTTGCTGTGCACCAGGATCGATTTGTCATCGTGCGAGAATGAACTGCTGCCTATCGCGGTCGTATTGAGAAACTGCTCGATTGTGTATTGTTTCACCGCGCGATTTGGGACTGCCTTCTTGCTAGCCTTGCTTTGTGCGAGGGCTGGAAGCTGAAGAAATGCCGCGCAGAGAATGAGGGCGGCCAGGGCAGGCGCGAATCGGTGCGGCCCGGTTGAGAATGCTGTGTTCAATTTCATAAAGTCTCCTGTCGTTAGACGCGAGTGCGTTAATGCATCAAAAATAAAAGCGCGCTACATTCGGCTTGGTTTAGACCTTGAGTCGATACTCAAGGACTCCATTCTATAACGTTTCCGAACTTTTACGCATTAACGTTCGGATGCGCGTCACGATTTCGCTCAAAGCCAAATGCGCCGGCGATGGATTGTTCATACTCAGCCTGCACAGGCAGGCCAATCGGCTGCTCCCCGAATCCCACCCACGGGAGTGGGTGGATTCCACCCACTGCCG
>JBASRM010000364.1:0-3321 GCA_049273835.1 Blastocatellia bacterium
ATCGCAATCGCGCTCGTGCTTCACCTTGAGCATCACGCGTTTGTTAGGTTCGTAGGTGCCAGCAATCGGCTTGGCGATCACGCCGTCGAGCCCGGCGCCCTCGAAGCGACGAAACCAGTCCGCCGCGACGCTCAGCTCCGCGGTTGCCGGTGTCAGGTGTATCGGCGGCGACGCGGATGAGAGCAGCGATTCAAGCTTCAGTCGTCGTTCCTGGAACGCGGTACCTCGCAGATCTCGATCACCCTGGGAGAGGATGTCAAAGAAGACTATCGATGCAGGGATCTGCTGGGAAAGAAGCTTCACTCGCGACGCGGCGGGATGAATGCGGAGCTGGAGCGCTTCGAAATCGAGCCCGCTATCCCTGGCGATGACGATTTCGCCGTCGAGCACCGAGCGGCTAGGCAATTGTGCTAGGAGCGGCTCGAGGAGTTCGGGAAAGTAGCGGTTCAGCGGTTTTTCGTCACGGCTCTGGATCAGTATCTCATCCCCGTCACGAAAGACGAGGGCACGGAATCCATCCCATTTCGGTTCGAAAATCCATCCACCGGTTGTTGGTAGTTCGCCGACCCGCTTAGCGAGCATCGGAGCAATCGGCGGGTTCACAGGAAGGTGCATAAGCTGAATTTTATACTGCGCGGGCTCACACCTGCGACCCACGGAAGTTGCTAACTGCGACGACTTTGTCAGCGCTAAGAGGATTAGGCGTGCGCCACGCAAGAGCATTTCGGGAAATGTCGCAGTTCGCGCAATGACGCAGTTCGCGCAGTTGTAGCCATGACTTTAAAGGTGGTATCTTGCGAACCGGCACCTCCGTTTATCAGGACCGCACTCGTTAGGTGATGGTTGTCTGACTCGAGTGCGCTCCCAGAGCTAGTTGAGCCTCAGCTTCGAAGTTTCTGAGACTTGGAGGCAAGGCTTACCATTGGTCAATCATGTAAAGGCCCGAGGAGATGAAAAAAAGTGATGAAGTGGCGAATAGTACTCGAACAAGATTCTGAAACCGGAGACTGGGCTGCCTGGTGTCCCGAACTCCCTGGCTGTGCGTCCGCGGGTATGACTGAAGAAGAAGCGCTTGAGGGTATCCGTGAGGCGATAGAACTTTACTTGCAGCCCGACCCGATTGAGCTTGTGGCCGGAACGATCACACGGGAGATCACAGTCTGAATGAGCGACCGGATCCGCAGAATGACTGCGCGAGAGGTCGAAAGCCTTCTCGGAGACACGGGTTCAGTTTGGTTTCTCAAAAGGGCAGCCACCGCAAGTGGAGAAACTCGCAGAAAGGGCTTCAAGTAACCGTGCCTGCGCATCGCGGCCGCACGCTACCTCTTGGACGCTCCGCGCCATACTTAAGGGCGCAGAGATTCCAGAGTCCGAGTGGAAGGATTGAGGTTTCATTCGATTCGTTCTTGCAACACTTACAAGTAAAACTACTTCCAGGAGCCGAATGACCGACAACGGACTGGACCTCAGAGTAGCTAAGAGCTCCCCTTACTCGTCAAGTATCTTCGCGATGAACTTGATTGGCCGATTGAACCAACCGACGTTGAAAACCTGACTTTCGACTACGAACCAAGAACTCGGGCTCGATGCCAAGACCGCAGTTAAGATCAAAGAGATCAAGCAAATCCGTCCCCTTGCCAGCAATCAGCCGTGGGGGATCTTCTTTTATCAACTTCGAGCCGAAGCAATTGCCATTATAGCGACCACGGCGGGATGAATGCGAAGCTGTAGTCGTAATCGTACGTGTCCTGTTGGTTGAGGGTCGTTAATTTAGACGACAAGTTCAACGCTTTAACCTGTAGGTGTTGTGTTAAGTCGGAATGAGCATGCCATAGGTTTCGCCAGAAGTTAGCCTTTCCATTTGATTTGTGTTCGAGCTTCTCATTGAAACCTTTCGCTCTACTGGTCAAAAGGAGTGCCCTTCGGCAAAGCCCTACTCGCTCCGCACCGACGGTCTGCTTACGATGTCTGGTTAGGATTGACAAACCAATATCAGCCAGAGTAGAAGTACCCACGCCTCAGTTCCACTTGTAATGAAGGCACCACAGCTTGAAGCGCGGTTTTGACTCGACTACCGCCTAGCCTAGTCGCTATCAACCTTCCACTAACGAGGCTCGTCGACAGGTGGATGGTTAGCGCAAGACCTATGAATATGCTCAGACTCGATGGCGTCTTCTATCCTGAGTTCACAAAGAACGCCGGGCGGTATTCCGACTACGACAAGCAGTGCATCCGGCGCACAGTGGAGCGACTACTCTCAACGGATACAAGCGCGGCCAAGCCCGGCATGCTCCTCGGAAAGATTCAGTCAGGCAAAACCAAGACGTTCCTAGGCGCAATTGCCCTCGGCTTCGACAATGGCTTTGACATTGCGATCATATTGACTAAGGGAACGAAAGCTCTCGCCCGACAGACCCTTGAACGCGTTCGGCGTGAGTTCGCAACATTCAACGATCGGGACCAGCTCCAAATCTACGACATCATGACCCTCCCGTCGGGCCTGACTGGATACGAGCTTAGCCAGAAGCTGATATTTGTCGTAAAGAAGCAATCTGACAATATGGATCGACTGGCTAAGGTGTTTCGGGAAACTTATCCCCAGTTGGCGAGCAAGCGCGTGCTTATCATTGATGACGAGGCAGATTACGCGAGCATCGGGTTCCGCAACTCTAAAGAAGAGGGCCTAATCATTAATAGAACGGCTCGTCAGATAGATGCGCTGCGTCAGCTTCTTCCGGAGTCTGCATTCTTACAGGTCACCGCGACACCATATTCGCTCTACCTCCAGCCCGAAGACTTGGTGATCCAAGGCATCGAGTTCAAACCCATTCGCCCAGCGTTCACCGAGTTGGTCCCGGTACATGCAGAGTACATCGGAAGTGACTATTACTTTGATAGAAGTCAGGAACATGAAACGGTTGCTTCGTTTCTTTACCAGCCGTTAACGATAGACGATTTCCAGATACTGCATCATGATGATCGCCGCCGCTTCAAGATCGAGGACTGTCTAACCAGCAAAGCGATCGAGTCCCTTCGAAACGCCATTTGCAACTTCATTGCGGGCGGCTGCATTCGTCGTCTTCAAGACGAATACGTCGGCGACGTGCCAAAGAAGTTCAGCTTTCTCTTCCACACTGAGGCTGGCAAGGCCGCCCACGCCTGGCAGGAGCAAATCGTCATTGCGTTGAACGAGAAACTCACAGAGGCCGTCGGTGCCAATCCAGACGTTGTACGCGATCTGATGACCAAAGCGTACGATGATCTCTCGCTGTCAATCCAAGTGATGCACCACTACCTGCCCCCTCGGGGTCAAGTCATTGA
>JBASRM010000367.1:0-24157 GCA_049273835.1 Blastocatellia bacterium
GTTTATAGCAACCCAGGCGACGGCGAACGAACTCCGTCAGGAGTTCCATGTGCCGCTGATAGCATCAATACATTTCACCCCTGACGGGGTGAGCGGGCCACTTCACGTCATTACTATAACCATTGCCCTCCTGGCGGAGGGCTAGCTCCGGGCGTGAGCCCGGAGAGAACCTTGCTATCAACCTAAGTCCTCTGGACAGTCGGTAGGTTGATAGCAAGCTACACCGGGCTAACGCCCGGAGCATTGATCAATGGCGCGTCAATCTTGCTCGAATACGGCGTCATATACCTCACTAATCTTCACTGTGTGTCCCGTTAGCGTATGCTCGAGTTCTTCAGCGGAGGCGACACCAACGCCGCGAGCGAGGTCGCCGAGGGCGATTGAGGAGGGCGGCAACACAGGACCCGGTCGGTCCAAAAGTACCCGCATCCAGTGATCAAGCCTTCTCAAAAAAGTATAGCCCTCGAAAAGCGTGCGAGCCTGGCCACCATCGAGAGAACCGCGTTCACCCAGATGCGCGATTAGAGCTTTTGTGCCTTCCTCGGGCGGAAAATAAATCCTATCGCGAAGCTGTAGATACCGGGTCACGAAGTAAACGTCGGTCATTCCTCCCCGCCCCCACTTGATGTTCGGGCGAAGCCCGCGCACCTTCTCCCTGACCAGCCTGCCCCTGATGTCAGCCAGCTCTTCACGAAGCGACTCGTTACTCGATGCCGCATCGAAGCTGGCATCGACAATGGCTTTTCGCACACGCTCCCCAAATCGCAGGTCACCCGCGACCTCGCGCGCCTTGAGGTATGCTGAGTGCTCCCACGCTGAAGCGCGGCTGGTGATGTACGAAACCAGACTGCTGAGGCCGACGGCGACCGGGCCGCTTTTGCCCTCAGGCCTGAGCCGAAGATCGGTGCGGTAAAGCAGACCTTCGCGAGTGATCGATGAAAGCACCCGCACCATCTGCGAGGCGAGCTTCGCGTAAAACTCCTGTTGGCTAATAATCCAAGCGCTGCTTTGGCGCGACGCCGAAAGAACTTCGGGAGGCCATGCCTGAGCATCGTCGTACACGACTAGCAAGTCGAGGTCTGAGCCGTAGTCCATCCCCGCGTGCCCTAGCCTTCCTAACCCGAGGATCGTGAACCCCAGTTGCTCAGACGGCTGCCTTGCGATACCAGTGGATTCGAGGGCGATGCCGGCGGCAATACCCAGAACGGCTTCTGCTAAGAACGTCTGTTCCAAGTTGATCGCTCGAAGATGATCAACCCCGGGCTCCTTTAGTTCGAACCCCTCTCGCCGCTGAACAACGGCGCCCCCGTAATTAACGTGCGACAGGTCTCGATAACCGATCCCGACCACCACACGATACCACGCGCGCCGTAGCGCATCAGTTTTTGAAGCGGCGTCGGGCTCCCTATCGACGGCGTTGCGCAGGACGGCTGAGAAATCCGGTGGTCCAAATAGCGCGTCGTTTTCGACAAGCGCGCTTGCAAGCCCGGGGCGGGACACAAGCAGATGTGACAGGTATTGACTGCTCAGCACCAGCGTAAGCCGCTCGATCAGCATCACCCAATTCGCGCCGCTAACGGCCCACCCGCTGGCTTCCATGTATTCCTTCGAATAGGTGCCGAATGACTCCGTCCAGGCGATGAGGTTCCGCAACGCGCGTGAGGGGTTGATGGTTTCGGGGAGCCTCGACAACAGCAGAGCTTCGATCTCAACAGTGTTCCGCAAGCCTTGCGGAGCTTCCACGGCATCCAGCGCGAGAACCTTTTGCAAGCCGGTTGCGGCTTGCTTGATAAGCCGCGAGCTCTCGTCTTCGGCTTCCTTTGCCGGCGCCGCTTCAGCGGCCTCCTCGGTCTCCACAGACTGATCTGCTTCGCGGAACACTCGATTGTAAATCGCTCGCACAGCGGAGGTGTGCATTTCCAAGTCCCGCATGAAATGTGTCACCGGATCATCTTCGTGGCCGTATCCACATCGTCGAGCTAGGAGCTCCAACCTCGAATGGGCCGATGGGAGCGTGTGGGTTTGAGCACCGTGTTCCATCTGCAAGCGATGCTCGACCGTTCGCAGGAACGTATATGCCGCGGAGAGTCGCGCGCGCTCCGGTTCAGTCAAATAGCTCTTCTCGGCAAGCCTCGCGAGTACGATCAATGTCTGGGCGGAGCGCACCCACGGCTCACGTCCGCCGTGTTTGAGCTGGAGCGCTTGAACGATGAATTCGATCTCGCGAATACCGCCCGGTCCCAGCTTGACGTTTAAGCCGCGCATCCGGGCCGCCTGTTTTCGATCGATCTTTTCCTTGGCTCGCCTCACTACCCCGAGCGTTTCAGGAAGCGCATCGCGGGTAAAAATTGCGTCGCGAACCAAATCCAAAAAATGCATCGCTACAGTCTCGCTGCCGGCGGATTTTCGCGCGCGAATAAGCGCCTGACGCTCCCAGTTTTGAGCGCGGGTGTGGTAGTAGTCGGCCGCGCGCCCTACTTCCCAGATCATATCGCCATCGCGACCATAGGGGCGCAGCCTCAGGTCTATGCGATAGACGGCGCCTTCGTCAGAACTGCGGCCGATCATCTGGACGAGTCGCTCTGCGACTCCGGTAAAGAATTCCTTGTTACTGACGACCGATTCGGGCCGGCGTCCGTCCCCCGATGTTTTACCGGCCCCGGAATACAGAAAGAGCAAATCGATGTCCGACGCATAGTTCAGCTCTCGACAACCGAGCTTACCCAGAGACACGATGGCAAACTCTGCGGGCTCGACGCGAGTCCGTGGATCTTGAGTCAGGGGGGCGCCGTGCAGGTTTACCATCTCCTGATGCGCCCTCGCGAGGCTGTAGCCGAGTATCACGTCTGCCAGGTTGGACAGCTCTTCGGTTATCTCCGACAACGTGGCAATGCCCAGACAATCTCGCAGATAGATCCTGAGCAACTCTCTCCGTTTGAATCGAGCCAGACGAGCCGGCTCACCGGTTTCGATCATTCGGGTGGTGAAGCGCGCGAGTTCTTCCGATAGTTGTTCCGTCGATTTGATCCGGTCAAAACCGCGCCTGGTCTCGGCCTTAAGCCATGCGATGTGTTCCGGATGACGGAGCAAAGTCTCAGCAAGGAAGGGGCTGTGACCCGCGAGGGTAAGTATCCGCCCGAGCAACGACGGGTCGCGCTCGAGGTCCAAAGCGGGACTCGGATCGCTGGTCTCGAGCCGGCGTATGAATGCGCGCGCTCCCGCCGGGTTGGGCAGTGTGTCGACGAAGGCTTCGATGTTTCCTGTGTCTCTTTTCGGCATCGCAGACCTTAAATCTAACACACCCCGCGCCCCGGCAATCCCGCATTCCCGGCGGTCCGCACTGCGCGAAGTCTGCCTCAGTCAGCACGCTCTTCGGTACTCGTTTTCTTGGGTACGTTCCGGCAGGACGCTCGTTCGTCTTGGGTAGCTCGAGTGTCGAGGTTGTGCGGATTGCTACTTTCACAGTTGATTTTGCTCCGCGTCCGATGTATTTTGTTGGTGCATCCGATCTCTTCCTCATGAGAATGGTTTGAGAAAAGGACCGCCCTTCAGATTCCGGCAGGAAGCGCGGCCGAAATTTCAATAAGATATCAACCCCAGTGCCCGGACAGTGGATTCAAGCATTCCTCGCGGGAGTCGGTATGCCAACAAAAGAACAAGTCAAAGCCACGTTTCTCACTCTCTTTTTTGTAGGGTTACTCTTATTAATTTTGACGGGTGGCCGGACAATAACCGGGGCGAGGGCCTCCGCGGTGGGTCCCAACGCCGGTTCGACCGGAGCGCCAGGCGAGTTGACCTGTGCAGTCTCCGGGTGTCACGGCGGCGAGCCCAACACGGGACCCGGCAAGTTGATGATCCTCGCGCCAGCGGTTTACGAGGCAGGCAAATCTTACGAAATCATGGTGAAACACATGACGACCGATGGCAGCCGGCGACGATGGGGCTTTCAGCTTACTGCTCTCGATGGCACCAATAACAAGACCGGCGAGCTGGTAAGCACCAGCAGTCTTACTCAGATAATTCCCGGCGGCCCGGGAGGGAACCGAGAGTATATCGAGCACGGCTTTTTGGGGACCTTTCAGGGCCAAAGGCTTCAGGCTAGCTGGACGTTCAACTGGGTAGCGCCGGCCAGTGATGCAGGACCGGTTACTTTTTACGCCGCCGGTAACGAGGCCAACAACGACGGCAACAACACTGGGGACCAGATCTACGTTGCAAGCGCGGTGATTAACGCAAGTGCAGTGGTGAGCGGCCCCCCGGTCATAAAAGAGATTTCGATCAGCGGTAAGAAACTGTTCGTGATGGGGGAAAACTTCGGTCTTGGGGCCGAGTTGCTGATGGACGGGGCAAGAGTGAAAAAGACGTTCAACGACGAGGTTACCCCCAACAGTCTGCTGATCGCGAAAAAGGCCGGTAAGACCATTCAACCCGGCCAAACCGTTGTGCTCCAGGTCAGAAATCCCGATGGTTCGCTTTCCGATTCCGTAAGCTTTACTCGACTTTAAGAGTGCGTCTTTCAGCCGGAGGGCGAAGCGCCACAGCAGCGCTTGTATTTACGACCGCTTCCGCAGGGACAGGGCGCATTCCGTGAAACCGCGATCACTGGTGTTGCCTTTTGCCGGGGCCTCGATTTGAACAGGCCGAGCATCATCAATGCCAACCACACCGCTACGGCAACCACCGGTTGAGAGAAGGCGTACCCGTGAAAAGCATAAAAGAAAATGCTGGACCGATCTCCGCCGGGTATTTTCTCGTCCACTCCAAGCGTGGTCAGCTTGGCCCAGGCCATCACCGCCGGGACGGTCAATATGTTCATCACCGCAAGCCCGATCAGAAGCGCCTTTATCTTTGCAATTAGGGAATCTGCCTGCGTGACAATTACAAGTGCGGCAAGCATCGGCAACCCATAGGTCACCGTATCCAACCGCAGACCGGAAGCGGCCGTTTGTGCGTCACTGCTCGATGAGCTGACGAAGACTCTCAGTACCCGCCCGTCCGGGTTGATTACCACTCGCGCGTCGAAGAGCCTGTAAATCCAGTGGGCGGCCGACCCAATGATCGTCGCCAGCGTCTGTAGCGAATACCACCACAACGGGAGAAACGCCAGATAGAGAATCACGGTGAACAGAAGCAGCCTGATCCATCTGTTACTGCCGATATTGAACAGCGAATCTGTCGAGCCAGAGGATGAGAATGGCGGTGGAGAGGAGGATGACGATGGTTTGGGCAACGTAGACATGTAATTCTTCGACGGCCGATGGCAAATATACCCCCGCGTAGTACAGGCCAACCAGCCGCGCAAGATTGATCGCGTGAATGAGCGGCAGTCCCAACACCATTCCAATCAGCTTCGCACGCCAGGAAGTGGGATAGGCCAGGACGCCTGCCAAAAACAAGCTGGAAGCTTCGACCGCGTCGCAACCCATCGCGATGTTGATTGAAAAACGAGGCGAAGCGACTTGCTCGCCGATCGCGGTGGCCCCAGCGCCGAAGAGGTTGACGACGGTTACGACAGCGCTTGCGAGGAATCGCGTGTACGGCTTTATGATTCCGAGGCGCACGCCAGGTGCTACACCGAAAAGAAAATAGCAAGCCCCGAAAATCAGTGCGAACAAACCAAGAAATCGGAACACGCCGCGGTTTGCGTCAAAGAAGGCTATGACTCGCTCGCTCCTACCCATCTAATTCCTGACCGGCTCTCGTGACGGTTCGGCTGGTAACCGACCAAAGCATTGGCTCGCCCCGCCGGGGAACAGATTGCAGCAGCTTCGGCGGAGCGAGCCAGAAAATTTTGAACGTGGCGGCTAGCGCCGGCGCGCGCCGGCAATTACAAGATGGATGATAAACGAGATAATCAGACCTGACGTGAGCGCGCCACCTACATCGACCGGGCCTGCAGACAGACCGAAAAGCGCAATCCCGATCGCGGCTTCGACATAGATGGCTACCTTTAACAGGAGTCGCCAGTTGATGCCGTTCACCTGTCCATCAAACGGCGCCGATGAAGCACCGGCGGCAAGAACCGTGGCCGTCTTTGCGCGACCGGCCAGGAAGAACACGCAGGCGGCGACGATGAGCAAGCCCATCAATATCGCACCCCATTCCGACAAGGTCGGCGCACCACCGGCCCCAGCCGCTGCCTGGCGCACAAGCTGCCCGCGCACCACGCCGCCGGGATTAAGGTTCGAATGGACATTGAAGTAGAAGCCGGCCGGATTGGCGAGAAGCCTGGTTACTACATCCGCCGGTCCTGGGAGTCCGCTTCGGCTGAAAACGGCGTTCCCATTCACAACCGCAACCGGGCTTGCCGGCGAGATGAGTGAATCAACTCTGACTGGACCCGCCACGCCCGCCACACCTTCGTGAATGTGCGACAGTATTATCGAGCTCGCTGCCAGGTTGCTAACACTCCAGTCAAACCTGAACAAGTTGGTGGCCGTGTCCAGCACTATGGTCACGTTTCCGAAAGCATTGATGTCGGCATTCGTCACCGGCGGCACTTCGTTGGCGCCACCGATCAGTTGAGTGGTGAAAACTACGATGTCTGCTTTTGCCGATCGCATCATCATCGATGCCACCGACACAACGGTTAGCACCATCAACACTATCGAAGCGATAGATCTTCTCATTGCTTGCCTCCTCACCGATGTGGTAATTGTTTTGACCGCCTGTCCCGGCAGTTCAAAAATCTGAGCAAACGGAAGGACTAGTGAGACCGGGGGACGACACTCCCGTGACTCGAGTGCGCCTGCCTGCTAACTAGCCCACGAAGTCAGTGGATGAACCCGGATCCTAATGCGCCTGATGATTATGCCTAAATAATATTTCGAGGCCGCACTATAGCACAAGCTACCATCCCGTTCAAACAAAACCTGGAAGTGCGTCGGTAATGCAAGATCTGTTCACTCGTTGTTTCCGATTTGGTTGCCGTCGCGCACCCCGCCTGATATGAGCGGACTAACGTTGATAAAGCGCGCCGGCGCAACTACAATCTGCGATCAAGCAGCGACGAGACGATCACGCCTCTGCGCGGCTGCGAACTCCTGCAGACCCACGGACAACTGATGAGAGCGGGACCAATCAATGCCAGTACCCCACACTCCCGCGTCCTCGCACCAAGCGAGGCTATAATGACTGACGAGCCAACCCAGATAGATATAAGCACCCTGACCAGTGCCAGGCCGATCTGGTCCGAAGCCAGAACTGCGATGATCACCGGTGCCGACGGCTTGCTCGGGCGGTCGATGGCAACACGCCTGGCCGCAACCGGCTGGCAGGTTGTTGCATTGCCGCGCACTCAACTGGACATAACTAATCAGGACGATGTGCGCCGCGCGGTCGAAGCAGTGCTTCCCGACGTGTTAATTAATTGCGCCGCGACTGCGGATGTTGACCGCTGTGAACGGGAACCGGATTGGGCTTATGCGATCAATGAGAAGGGCCCTCGTTATCTGGCACGCGCGTGCCGCGAGTTCGGAGCTGACATAATCCACGTGAGCACCGACTATGTCTTCGATGGCTCAAAGGAAGGCTTTTATACTCAGCAGGACGAGCCCAGGCCGCTGAGTGTGTACGGGAACGCGAAGCTCGCCGGTGAGCTTGCAGTACGCGAAGAGGCGGCCAGATTCTATGTCGTTCGGACTTCATGGTTGTTTGGCCACGGTGGAAAGAACTTTGGCAGCCGAGTAATCGAATATGCACGCAAAGGCGCTCATCTAAAGGGTGTTGTGGACCAAACGTCGATTCCCACCTTTGCTCCGGACCTCGCTGCCCGGTTGGAAGAGATTGTAAGTCACGGCGCCCACGGGTTGTACCAGATCACTTCGAGCGGGCCTACCAATTGGTTTGAGTTCGCCAGGCTTGCGCTTGATCTTGTGGGGTTGCGAGATGTGGAGATCGAGCCGGTTACTCGAGCGGAGCTCAATCAGACCGCGCCTCGGCCGCACAACACGGCGATGCGTTGTCTGGTTTCGGAAAAGCTCGGGTTGGAGCCGATGCGTCACTGGCGCGACGCGCTTGCTGAATTTGTAAAAGAATGCTGACCGGTTGAAAGCGCTGCTCGGGGCGCAATGGACTTCGTTTTCTGTTTCCAACCAAAATAGCCTTTACGTATAATGTGTGCTCACCTGAGCTCGACATGATCATTTGTCCAAATTGCGGAGCGGGGAATAAGACAGGATCTTCTGTTTGCCGGATGTGCGCGTCTTCGATGGAGGGAAGTGGCGAGGCTTCGCAAGGCATCAATTTCAGTTCAACCGCTGACATCAAGACGGGTCTGACTAATCCGCAGGAGGGAGAAGCAACAGTGGAGCAACAAGGAATCGTCTGTCCAGATTGCGACACGATGAATGAGATTGGCTGGTCATTCTGCCAGCAGTGCGGCAAGCGACTCATCAAATCGCCGCAGTCTCCTTCAACGCCCGATTTGAAAATGCCGGTGGGGCTCAAGACAGTACCCGAACAACACGCGGTGAGCGACCCGGGCTTCGCGCATGACATGAATACCATTCGGGATGAACGGCCGCAGTCGGATCACGGACTAAAGACTGTCGCCGAAGAAGGTCCCTCGACATTGCCGGGGACGCCTCCCACCAAGCCGCGGCCCATTGGTGCAGCGCCCAGCGAAGCACCAACGGCCTCGGTCAAGCCTGTCCCCGCTAAGCCCGATCCGCTATTCGAAAGCCCGACTGTTGTCATCCCCCCACCGATTCCGCCCGGGTCCGCCGCTCCTTCTGCGTCGCCACCAGACCCCAAGCCCAGCCCACCGCCTGCATCGATGTCCGAACAATCGACGCGACCTGTCCACTCGGTGTCGGGCGTGTTGTGCACGCAGTGCGGTCAGGCGAACAGCGTAGGCAGCGGATTCTGTGCCAGTTGCGGTGCGCCGATCACCTACGGTAAGACCATGGTGATGTCTTCGCAGCGCGCTCCCATCAAGGGCCGTCTACATCTGGTAATGGAAGGAGGGCAGCCGGGTGAGGTTTACGAGTTGGGAGAGGATACCGTAATCGGGCGAAGCAACGGAGAAATCACATTTCCACATGACGGATTCATGTCAGGGCGGCACGCGCGTATCATCCAGCGGGACGGCAGTTTCGTGCTAACGGATGAGGGGAGCCGCAACGGGACTTTCGTCAAGATCAATGCAGAGGTTTCCCTCAAGCCCGGCGACATGATTTTAGTAGGCAAGCAGCTCTTTCGCTTCGAGGTGTGAAAGGACGGAAGTCAGAAGTCAGAGGTCAGAGGTCAGAAGTCAGAGGTCAGAGGTCAGAATTCAGAGGTCAGAATTCAGAGGTCAGAGGTCAGAAGTCAGAGGTCAGAAGTCAGAGGTCAGTTAGTGTTTCGAGTGAGAGGTATACTCTCCGGACTACTGACCAGGGACGCACTACTGACTTCGGACTACTGCCTTCTGAGCCGCGGTTCCAGCAATGAGTGACGTCCAAGTCTCAGTTTTTGCTCGCACAGACGTCGGCATGCACCGAAGCGGGAACGAGGACTCGTTCCTGGTTGCCGATCTGACGACGGGCGACGTCGGCCTCGGTTCCGGCGTGAGCACCCATCCGCTCGGAGACCGCGGAAGCCTGATGATCGTCTCGGACGGAATGGGTGGCGCGGCAGCCGGAGAGATAGCGAGTGAGATGGCGGTCACTACCATTCGAGAGTCCCTCGAAGAGATGACCGGGTCAGTGGAGATAGCCGAGCGCCTGAAAGCCGCGGCAGAGATGGCCAACGAGCGCATCTGGAATCATTCGCAGAGCAACGTGGAACTTGCGGGAATGGGCGCGACTCTGACGGCAGTGCTTGTGCAGGGGACTACGGCGTTCATTGCCCAGGTAGGTGACTCGCGCGCGTATCTTATTAGGGGCGATCGAATCAAACAGCTCACAAAGGACCAGTCGCTCGCGCAGATGCTGGTCGATTCCGGCGCAATCAAACCGGATCAGATGGACTCAGTGCCCCAAAACGTGATCATGCAGGCGCTGGGGACCCAGCCGGTGATTAAGGTTGCGATGACCGCGGTCGAGCTTTACCGCGACGACTGCCTGCTTATTTGCAGCGACGGGCTTTCAAATAAGGTTTCACCGGATGAGTTGCGCCAGACTGTCCAGGAGGTTCAAGACCTGACGGAGGCTTGCAGCTCGCTGATAGAGAAGGCTAACGAGCGTGGAGGTGAGGACAACATCACGGTCATCATCGCGCGTTTCGACGGAGAGGCTCTGCACTCGGCAAGCGAGAGCAATTCGATTACTGGAAGCTTTCGAGCGCTAAATCAGGGATACTTCTCGGACTACTTTTCTGGAAGCGGGCTGGCCTCTCAACCGGACGAGGCTTTGCCCTCCGTCCCGCAGCTTGAGACCACCGCTGTGATGCAGGCGATAGACGTCAGCAAACTGGAGGCGGACACCTCGCCTGCGGCGTCGTCCGAAGGTGTGAATGAGGTCAGTTCAGGCTCAACCACCGAGCGTCCCGAACTCGAGGCCGACTTACCTGCGACCGCCAGACCGCGACCCAGGAAGCAAGGGTACGCGCTCATCTTAGTCATCGCATTGATTTCTCTGCTGCTGCTTGGAGTGGCAGGATTCTTCGTCTATTCGATATATGTGAAGCCCCAACCGCCGCCTGCAGACTCGTCGGCGCCGGAATGAGCGAGACTGCGATTGACTTGTAAAAATTAGATTTTCAGGATTCCAGATTCCAGATTCCAGAGTGCAGATTTCAGATTGCAGATTCCAGATAATTCGGTTTCCAGATTTCAGATAATTTCAGATTTAAGATTCCAGATTATTCCAGATTTCAGATTTCAGAGAAAGATCGAATTTGAGATTGCACATTTGGTTTCAGATTCCAGACTAATCGAATCGGTTCGTAATGCAACTCCCAATTGGCTGAATGTGAAGCTGCAGGTATCTTGAATCTGGGAATTCTGGAATCTGGAATCTGAAATCCGGAACCCCAGAATCTGGAATCTGGAGCCCAACTTCTGGAATCTGAAATTTGAAATGATTTAAAGTCGAAATTGGAGCCTGGGACTTGAGGTAATTTGAAAACGAAAATCTGAATCTTAGATTATTAGACTATCCGGCATCATCCGGCATCTGAAAATTCACTCTGTAATCAGCGCATCTGAAAATATCTCAAGTCTCGAATTCGCATTCATTCTTTTCGGGATTCAGCTCACAGCCCGCTTCTGGCTCCAACGATCACGGCTTCACCAAAGGAACGATGAAGAACAAACCCCACTCCAAGATACCTCCTCCAACCAAAGAACACGAACGTCTCAGTGAGAACATAGGACTCGTTCCACCCTGGCGTCACTGGGGACCATACGTCGCGGAGCGCGCGTGGGGTACCGTCCGCGAGGACTACAGCGCTTACGGCAACGCATGGGATTACTTCACCCACGATGCTGCTCGCAGTCGCGCTTATCGCTGGGGCGAAGATGGGCTGGCTGGGATTTGCGACCGCTACCAGTTGGTCGTATTTGCTTTGGCGGTTTGGAACCAGCGTGATCCCATCCTCAAAGAGCGAGCGTTCGGGCTCATTCCCTCCGAGGGCAATCACGGGGAAGACGTCAAGGAATACTACTTCTATCTCGACAGCACCCCCTCACACAGTTACATGAAGTACCTTTACAAATACCCACAGGCTGAGTTTCCTTATCGGCAATTGATCGACGAGAATCGCAGCCGGGGCGGCCGCGGGATGGAATATGAACTGCTCGATACCAGAGTTTTCGATGACGACAGGTACTTCGACGTCTTTGTTGAATATGCGAAGGCCGCGCCCGAAGACATCTGCATAAAAATCGAGGCTTTCAATCGAGGACCCGAAGCCGCGCCGCTTCACATCATCCCGCATCTCTGGTTTAGAAACTCGTGGGCATGGACGGGGGCGAGCGACACCGAGCATTCAATCCTGCCGGGCCCGTCCGGTGAAGGCTACCAGAGTCTGATCGCCAGCGATTGCTCGGCGCACATACTGAAGAACTTGCCTTTCAAGTACAAGCTGGGCCGGCGATTTTTGTATGCCGACGCAGGAGCGGAGATGTTGTTCACAAACAATGAGACTAACCCCGCGCGCGCGCAAGTCGTTGGAAAGCCGGCCGCACAGCCTTACTATAAGGATGCGTTTCATAGCTACATCGTCAACGGCGAACAATCCGCGATTAACCCGGCGCGCATCGGAACAAAATCCTGCCTCGACTACAAAAAGGTCGTTCCAGCTGGCGGTTCAGTCATTGTGAGGTTACGACTCACCCCAGCAAAATTGGCCGCGCCGTTGAGAGATGTCGATCGGGTAATTGAGCAGCGTCGCGCCGAGGCCGATGAATTCTACAACGTCATTCATCCTCCCAAAGCCACTGAAGACGAACGGCGAATCCAACGTCAGGCATTCGCTGGTCTGTTGTGGACAAAACAAATCTACATATATGACGTGACCAAGTGGCTGGAAGGAGACGACCCCGCTAACCCTCCGCCCGAATCGCGTTACTCGATTCGCAACGGGCACTGGCAACATCTGAATTCGATGCGGATTCTTTCGATGCCTGACAAATGGGAGTACCCGTGGTTCGCGGCGTGGGACCTCGCGTTTCATACCGTGACACTGGCACTGATCGACGCGGAGTTTGCTAAGGAACAGTTATGGCTGATGGTGTTTGAGCAGTTCCAGCATCCCAACGGCCAACTGCCGGCCTACGAATGGGAGTTCTCGGACCTCAATCCGCCCGTGCACGCGTGGGCCTGCTGGCGGGTCTACAACATGGACCGGATAAGGAGCGGGCGCGCGGATCGAGATTGGTTAGAGAAATGTTTTCACAAACTGTTGATCAATTTTGCGTGGTGGGTAAATAAGGTCGACAGCGAGGGCAACAATCTGTTCGAAGGCGGTTTTTTGGGACTGGACAACATCACGGTGATCGACCGCAGTGAAAAGCGTCAGGCCGGGGTGGTGCTGGAGCAGAGCGATGCGACCGGATGGATGGGAATGTTCTGCTTGAACCTGATGCGCATCGCGCTGGAGCTCGCGAAAGAACATAAGATTTATGAGAGCCTTGCGACGAAGTTCTTCCAGCATTACGTCTACGTTGGCGCGGCGATGAAACGCCGCGGCGGCCGCGATTACTCACTGTGGGATGAGAAGGACGGCTTCTTCTACGACGTGCTGCGATACCCGGATGGCAGCTTTCATAAGTTTCGCGTGCGTTCCCTGGTCGGGATTATTCCGCTGTACGCGATCGAGCGGCTCGAGGTCGACTGGATGAATCATTTTGAGGAGTTCACCGCCAACCTTGAATGGTTCACCGAAAACAGACAAGACCTCGTGCAGCGCGTTTGCCATCGAATACAGCACGAAGGGGTCGATGTTCACGTGCTGGCGATAGTCGATGAAGACCAGACCAAACAGATTCTCGAAAGGTTGATTGATCCCCGGGAGTTCCTGTCCGACTACGGCATTCGGAGTCTGTCGAAGTATCACGAACAAAACCCGTATGTCTTCGGGCATAGCGAAGTGCGCTATGAACCGGCTGAATCGGATAACAAGATCAAAGGGGGCAACTCAAACTGGCGCGGACCGGTGTGGTTACCGACGTCGTTTTTAATGATCGAATCGCTCAGAAAACTAGGCAAGGCGTACGGGCCGCACTTCAGCGTGGCCTTGCCGGACGGATCTGGCCGTGAGGCGACATTGACCGAGATTGCCGAAGACATTGCCAATAGGCTGATTCGCATCTTCACCAGAGATGAACAGGGTCGACGCCCGGTATATGGCGGGAGCAAGAAGTTCCAGGAGGACCCTCATTGGCGCGACCACATCTTATTTTATGAGTATTTTCATGGAGACAATGGCGCGGGCGTCGGTGCTTCCCATCAAACGGGTTGGAGCTCGCTGGTGGCTTCGTTGATAGACGAATGGCGTCGGTAAGGCAGGACCCGTTTTGCGCGCGGCAACACGATTGACACCTTGAACGATTAGATGTAAAAGACACCCATCTGGCGAGCCAATGCCGGTTCAAACGGCATTTCGGCTGGAATCGAATCTAATATCTTTGCGGAGGTATCACGGCGGTGATAGGCGCTTCTTGCTCGCCTGATGTGAGCCCTAGTGGCTGTCGCCGGGGTGATGCCGCCATCGAGCTGTTGACAATGGCCGCCCAAAGTGGAGGTAAGGCAATGAATTACTACTGCTCGACATTCAACTTCGCCCGTGCTTTTCTATCTGCACCTCACCGCAGGCGGAACCTATCAAGCGCGGCGACGCTACTGGCCCTGTTTATTCCGCTGGCCGCCTACTCACAGGATGCGTCCGGAGAATTGCTGGACAGAGCGAAGAAGGGGGATCTCGATGGTTTGCGCACCCAGCTTGGGAAAGGCACCGATGTCAACGCCAAAAACCCGGACGGCCGGACCGCGCTGATGGAGGCTGCTTTTTGGGGGCGAGCTGATGCTGCAAAGCTGCTCCTCGAAAAAGGCGCGGATGCGAATGGCAAGGACAACGAAGACCGCACTGCCTTGATTGATGCGGCGGGTCCCGGCCACCTCGAGCTGGTGATGGCCCTGCTCGAGAAAGGCGCGAATCCCAACGCCAAAAACAAGGAAGGCTCGACCGCGTTGATGGAGGCGGCCTCGAACAATCGCGTCGAGGTTGTAAAAGCTTTGCTCAATAAAGGCGCCAACGTAGACGAAAAGGAAAAAGAGGGACGGACCGCCTTGATACTTGCCGCTAACTGGGGTCACGCTGATGCGGCTCAGGTTTTGATCGAGAAAGGCGCGAACGTAAATGCGAGGGATAAGTACGGCTACACAGCTCTGATGTACGCCAAACGGGAAAACCATCCGAAGGTGACAGAGCTGCTCACCAAAGCCGGCGCGAAATAGAAGCAAGTTACAGTGCGGAGACCTCGACTAGCTCGTTTTTTGCCCACAGATACGACTGAGCTTATCCGCGCCCAATTTGATCCGAAAGGCTGTAATTCAACGACCCAAGCAAACGGACTTTTTTGGTAGGGCTGCACAGTTGGTTTTGGATGCGCATCTTGCTATCATCAACGGTCTAAACGACACAGGTCTAATCCAGGTTGATTCTTGTTCGGTAAAATCTCAACCATCAAACTAAGGAGCACCAAAGACAACATGAATAAGGGGACCAAGTTCAAGGGTTTGATTCTTCTGACAGCCTTTATCGTTTCATCATATGCTCTTGCGACCGAAACGCCGGCCGGTGGAACGGCGACTCCGCCTGCCGACGGAAATGCCGTGTACGCCGCCAAGTGCGCGATCTGCCACGCCAAGGATGGGCGCGGTCTTCCCAACTGGCGTTCAAAGGGCCAGCCGGATTTCACCGATGCGAAGTGGCAGAAGTCGCGAACCGATGCTCAGATAACCGAAGCGACAAAGAACGGAAAAGGCAAATTCATGCCTGCATTCAAGGCCAAGCTATCGGAAGAGGAAATTGCGGCGGTCGTTGCCCGGACGCGCGCTTTTGCGAAGAAGTAGGAATAAGTTCCGGAACCATCCTGCGAAATCACAGATGAATAGACCACGCCGAGGAGGAAAGGTGTTGTGTGCCTCGGCGCAGCGAGGATAGCGATGAGCGCTGAAACCGAGGTGGAAGTAGTCTCGATCGATAGGTTTGTCGACGAGTTGTGCGCCATTCCTGAACAAAACTTTTGCAGCAGCGGGGTCTACGATTATTTGAAGAGCCATCCGGTTGATGAGACCTCGCTTTCACAGTACCTGTTTTTCAGCAAGAACCATTACACTCGCAATCTTATCCACAAGAACGACCTATTCGAGTTGATCGCCGTTTGCTGGGAGGCGGGCCAGTCTTCACAGATCCATAACCATCACAACCAACGCTGCTGGATGTCGATCCCGATTGGACGGCTTCGCGTACAAAACTTTCGAGTGATCGAGCAGAGTGAAGCCAACTGGTATTGCAGACTGGAGCCAACAGGCGCATTCGATATCCACCGGTTTATGCCTGCCGAAGTAGACTCGGAGGAACCTGTCCATCAGGTTTTGAACCTGGCCGAGTTCAATGAACCTGCCGTCAGTTTGCACATTTACTCCCGCCCCTTCGACCGGTGTTTGGTGTACTGCGTTGAGACCGCCGAATATCGCGAAATCCCGCTGCATTACTCCAGCGAATACGGGAAATTGTGCGACGGCGAGAAGCTGTGAGCGCGGCTTTCGACGGATGTTTCGGTTTCGGCGCTCAAACCGCTCGACTCAACTCCTTCCAAACTCGTCTGACAGTTTTTCGCGATAGCACGACCTCCCCGGTTGAGTTATCCTATCGCGCGGCACTGGACTCTTTGGCGGTCGCTATAAGAGAAATGGAAGATGACGTGGTCGCAGGTCTATGATCCATTCGGCGTGTGGTGGCTATCGACACTGGTGGCCGCGCTGCCGGTCGTCGTGTTGCTGGGATTACTTGCGATCTTTCGAGTCAAACCTCATTGGGCGGCGATGGCGGGAGCGGCGACGGCGCTGGTCGTAGCCAGTGCGGTGTTTCAGATGCCATGGTCGCTATCATCGGCCAGTCTGTTTTACGGAGCCGGCTTCGGATTGCTGAAGATCGCCTGGATTGTTGTTGCCGCCGTTTTCCTATACGACATATCGGTCCACACCGGTCAGTTCGAAATCATGAAGCAGTCAGTCGCGTCGATCACGCCTGATCGCAGACTGCAGGCGCTGCTGGTGGCGTTTTGCTTTGGCGCGGTGATCGAGGGCGCGGCGGGTTTCGGCGCTCCGGTTGCAATAGCGGGCGCGTTCATGATCGGGCTCGGATTTAGACCGTTTCACGCGGCGGCTCTGAATCTGATCGCAAACACGGCGCCGGTCGCCTGGGGAGCCATCGGAACTCCGGTGCACACGCTGGCCGCCGTTTCCGGGCTGCCTGAAGCGGACCTGAATTCAATGATTGGCCGCATCCTTCCCATCACCGCGATCATCGTTCCGTTCTGGCTTGTGCGCGCGATGGTCGGGTGGCGAGAGACGTTTGAGGTGCTGCCAGCAATATTGGTAGTCGGGATCTCATTCGGCGCAACTCAGTTCGTCTGGTCGAACTTCATCGACAGCAACCTTGTCGATATAGCGGGCGGGTTGGTGTCATTGGTCTCGACTGTAATCTTTCTTCGCTTTTGGCAGCCGCGCCGCATCTGGCGCTTCAAGAATGATCCGTTGCACGAAGCGGTAACTGCCAGGGATGAAGATCGACCGGCTGCTGACGGCGGCTCCGCGCCACCAAGCGCCCCATCGCACACACCGGCGCAGGTGTCGCGAGCCTGGATGCCGTTTATGGTTCTGACTGCGTTTGTGTTGCTTTGGGGATTGCCGTCGATCAAAACGACCCTCAACAAAACAACCACGCCGGCATTTGAACGAGGCGGGTGGGACGTACCGGTGCTGCATCTGGCAGTATCTCGGGCGGCTCCGGTGGTCGCGGCTCCCGAGCCCGAAAAAGCAAAATTCGATTTCAACTGGCTGACGGCGACAGGATCGGCATGCTTCATGGCGGCGATTTTCGCGGGCCTGTTCCTCGGCGTTTCCCCCGCAGAGTTGCTTCGAATCTTTGGGAGGACGCTTGTACGAATGAGGTTCGCGGTGTTGGCGATCTCTTTTATGCTGGGGCTTGGGTTTGTCACTCGCTATTCGGGAATGGATGCGGTGCTGGGTTTGGCGTTCACTCGCACGGGGTGGCTGTTTCCATTCTTCGGTACGTTTTTGGGATGGCTGGGAGTTGCGCTGACCGGCAGTGACACTTCTTCGAATGCGCTATTCGGAGGCTTGCAGCGAATCACCGCCGAGCAACTAAACCTGAGTCCTGTGTTGATGTGCGCGGCTAACAGCGCCGGAGGTGTTATGGGAAAAATGGTGGACGCGCAATCGATTGTCGTGGCGACCGCGGCGACGAATCAAGTTGGCAATGAGGGAATGATATTCCGTTTTGTTTTGTGGCACTCGATCGCGCTGGCTTCGATAGTGGGATTGATTGTGATGGCGTACGCTTATTTGTTCCCTGGCGCGATTCCGCATTGAATTTTGGATTGCGGATGAGTCGCTGCCTTCCTCGGAGAGTCTTGATTGATGCAACGATCGTCGCCCCGATCTCGTTGGCTTCCTCCATCAGCCTTGCAAGCTCAGACTTGCTCACAATCTAAAATCCAAAATCTAAAGTCCAAAATCGCCTTATTTTTGTTCGCTGATGCTTTCAAGTGCCAGCACATCGTGAAAGGCATTCAGCACTACGCGTTTGGGACGTTGCGGCAATTTTACTTTGAACTCCGGAGTTGTTGAATTCCCCGTCAGTGTCGCCTCTCCGAGCCTCATCCACTTGCCATCGAAATCCAGATAAACCGGCACAAGCATCTTGAAACGCTCAGACACACCGCTCTGGGTGACGGACATTTTGAGCAGCACCTTCCCATCGCTTTCCGTCGAGAGATTATATTCAAGCTTGTATCGCGGCAGCTCCGTCCCGTACACCCACTGGTTGAAGAACCAATCCATACGTTTGTTGCCGTCAATGTCCATCCTCGGCGTCATATGCTTCTCCACTACCCGTTTAAAGCTCTCGGTCGAAGCGTTCTGGTTGAAATGCGTCTTCACAAAGTCGTGCATCATGGCGATGAATTGTTCATCGCCGGTTTTTTGGTCGAACATGATCGATCGCAACATATGCAGGATGTATCCGCCCTTCGGATACACCAGCCGGCTGTAAGCGCCCGGTGTCTTGAAAGTATTTAGCCGGAGCCCCATCCAAATGGGACCGGCGTCATTAGCGCGGTTACCCCACTGGTTCTTTTCGACTATGGTCTGGTGCTGACGCTCCCAATACTTAAGGTACTTATCGGGAGTCTTTTCGGTCGCCTGAAGGAAGAGCCCCGCAGAAAAGTCCGCGAATCCTTCGGACAACCACTGGTCGTGAAAAGATGCCCAACCAACGATGTGGCCCCACCACTGATGAGCCACTTCGTGCGGCGTCACCTCCTGAACAAATTCCGTAAACCGGCTCTCGATGCGGCCGAACAGCCTCCACCTCTGAGTCGCGTCAAGATATGCGCTTAAGGGCAAGTAGACCAGCGTCGGCCACGATTGTCCGAAATTAAACTGAGGCTGTTGGGTTATTGCGATCCGGCCATAAGGAGCTTCGCCGAACCAGTGGGTGAACAGGCGCAGTGCGTTCTGCGCATCGACCATCGCATTCTGATTCAAGCTGGCGGGCGTCATCGCCATGGCCTCTCCCGCTGCGCGCATATAGTCGGGGAGCTCTACAGTGGCGTAGCCCTCTATCTGGTATTTGATGTTCGAGTCGGCGATCTCTTTCTTTTTGAACAGGCCATAGTTGAATCCCGCGACTGCAAGCGGAACATCGGAGACCCATTGCGACGCCGCGTAATCACCTTCACGCCAATTCTTGACCTGCTTGCCGACCCCCACCAACGTGTATTTGTTGGGCACTTTGAAAGTAAGGTCGAACGTGGCGCGATCGTTGAAAGCGTTGACGCTTGGATACCAACTCGTGCGCGCGCCGACGGCAAAATTCCCGCCCCCGGCGTCTTCAACCACTTTGTTCCCTTGATACTCGATGGTGAGCTTGTACTGCCGGCCTTTTGTCAACGCTTCCGGCCAGACAACATAGAACGAGCCGTCCTCTTTCCTTTGTTCCTGGATAAAGTTGATCTCGCGGTCGCCGACTGTTACCCGGCTTACACGAAGCTCAGGCAGCAGCCCGAAGCTGAGCAGGCGATCTCCTTCCGATAGCGGTGTGAATGTCAATTCGGCGACTGCGGTCAGCTTCTCGCCGTTGTCAATCGCCGTCTCGACTCGATAGTGCTCGGCATCGATGATTCGTTTGTCTTCGTCGGAGCTGGCGGTGCCGCTCTTGTATTCGGTACTCAGGTGCGCAAGATACCATATGCCTTCCTTCTCGCCGGCGGGATCAAGGTTTATGAGCGCCACCTCTTCAGGAGCCAGCATTTGTGGTAACACTCCGCGAGGCCGCATGTGATACCGCAAGTCGCCGTACTTGCGCCCGAATATGTAAGCGCTGAAGAACCCGGGGCGCTTCGAATTGTAAACATCTCCGAGGATCTCTGCGTCTATGTTCTCGCCTTCAAACGAAAGCAGATACTCCAGAAGACTTCGCGGTCGTTCAGTGCGGTATCGCACGCGCTTTTGAAAGTCGCCGAGGACATCTCGGGCCCTAGGTTCACCGCTCGCCGGTTGCGCCTGCCGTTTGATCTCCTCAAACGTGTCGTCCGTAAAACATAACACCGCTTTTTCGAATGCCTCATCGACAGTGTCCTTTTCGGTGATGAGGCGGAGATAACCGCGTTCCAGCGGGATTGCAGGTATCAGTGTGAACTGCCCGTTGCCGACGAACACAGCTCGAACGACGCGGCCCATCACCGGTGGAAGGAAGCTGATGCTGCCGCTGAGGGTGAGAGTCCCGACGTCGCGCCTGAGCGCGAGATTGCTTACGGTGTAAGTTTCGAACGCGTCCCGGTCGCGCAGTTGTCGATAGGTGGGTTCTGAGTTAGGGGCCACCGCGCCCTTGGCTCCGACCTCTAGTTTTTCCCGCGGCGCAGCCACTTCGAGCCGGACCTCGAGACTAACAGCGCGTCCCGGCTCGACGGTCGTGCTGCGCGCATACGACTTGAAACCATTTTGGTCAACGGTGATCGTGTAGCTGCCTGGCGCAAGGTTATCAAATTTGAACCGCCCGTCATTGTTGGTTGACGTGCTGCGCGACTCACCCGTCGCGTCGTTTCGTACCGATACCGCGGCGCCTACTATGACCGCGCCGGCTGGATCCTTAACTGTTCCGTTGATTGACCCCGCCGTGGTCTGCGTCGCGCCAATCGGTAGCGCACCCAGTAAAAGGAAAAATATTACACCCCATCGAACGGGAATCAGGTTGCCCATTATTTACCTCCTGCTAAGCAGGATTGTTATTTGAAATCTGAAGGGCGCGGCGAAGACAAATCACCAACGGGGAACCGGGACGGCGATGACACCGTCCCGGGTACACCTCACTGCTAGCGGCTTGCAGCCGGCGTTGCCATTGCAGGCTTGCCGTCCGCATCGATCAAACGTATTTCGCCAAGCCCTAATTCACGTATTCCAGCTTCGATCTTGGCGCGGTCGCCTACTATCACCCACACCAGCCGGTCAGGCTGAATGGCCAGCTTCGCGGCCGGAACCATGTCTTCAATCTTCAGCGCGCGGATCTTGGTTGCGTAACTGTCGTAGTACCGATCATCCAGTCCGTAGCGAACGATGTCGCCAATTGACGAACCAAGCGCGGACATCGTCTCCCAGCGCCCCGAAAGCGTCAGTGTAAGCGCAGCCTGCGCCTTGGCCAGCTCTTCAGCCATCACCGGCCGGCTGCCCATTATGCCGTTCAGCTCTTTCGACAGTTCCGCGACCGACTCCTTGGTCTTATCGGTCTGGACAGGTGCGTAGGCAATAAAAGGCCGCTGACCGCGCGCGTCGAACACAAAAGCGCCTGCTCCATAAGACCAGTGTTTGTCTTCGCGAAGATTCATGTTGATCCTGGACGTAAAGTTGCCGCCCAACAAGGTGCTCATCGCCTCGATCGCGCTTTCATTCTTGTTGGCCTTCGGGGGCGCGAGGTTGCTGGCGAGAATGACCGATTGCTCCGAGCCCGGTCTGTCTACGATGTAGACGATTTGCTTTTGCGGTAAAGCCACCGTGCCGATGTTTTTCGAGGGAACATCGCCGCGCTGCCAGGCTTGAAACAGCTTTTCGAGTCTTGGCTTTATTTCGGCCATCGTTGTGTCGCCGACAACGATCAGCGTCGCGCTGTTCGGCTTAAACCACGTTTGATGAAACTTCATGAGATCTTCGCGTTTGAGTTTTGATATCGACTCTTCGGTTCCCGAGCCTGTTAGAGGATTGCTGTAGGCATGGCCGCTGCCATAAAGCAGCCCCGCAAACACCCGCAGCGCAATCCCGATCGGTTGAACCTTCTCTTGTTGAATCTGCGCGAGCCGCTGTCTCTGCAATCGCGCGAAGTCCTCTTGCGGGAACGACGGGTTTAAGATGACATCCGCAAAAACGTCGAGCGAACCATCGAGATTCTCTTTCAGCGCCGATAACGACACAGTTGAGGTGTCGAGGTCGGAGCCCGAATTCAGATTGGCGCCAAGCGTCATCAGCTCGTCGCTTATTTGAAGCGCGGTTCGCCGCTTCGTTCCGCCATCCAATAAACCAAAAGTCATGCTGCCCGTGCCGGGGAGGCTGAACTGGTCGGCCGCATACCCCGCATCAAACTGCATCTGGAGGTTGATCTGCGGAATCGAGTGCCGTTCGGCGAGTACCACTTTCAATCCGTTTGCAAGCGTCGCCCTCTGAAGCTCAGGAAACTTCGCCGCCGGCGGCTCTCCCGCGTCGGGCAGCTTCTTACGATCAACAGTCGTCTGATTCGTCGCGTATTCAGGGAAAGGGTGGACCTCGAGCACGTAGACTCCATCTGAAAGCCATTGGTTTGCAGCCGTCTTGAGATTCGCTGCGGTCGCGTCGGCGACGCGCTTCAGTGTTGTTTTGTAATAGTCGGGTGTTCCGCCGTAGACCTGATTCATCGCGAGCACATCGGACTTGCCGCCGAAACCGCCAATGCGCTCCACACCGCGGATGAAGCGCGCGCGGTGCTGGGTCTTGACGCGCTGGAGTTCTGCGGCGGTTGGACCCTCGGCCAAGAACCTGGCCATTTCCTCATCAATGGCCTTTTCAACCTTCGCCAGAGGCTGGCCGGGCCGCGCGGAGGCTTGAATGAAAAACATTCCGCCGATCTCCGACACATAAGGTGAAGCCTGCACGTCGGTTGCAATTTGATCGTCGTACACCAAACGCTTGTACAGCCGTGACGATTTGCCGGAGGAAAGCACCTGCCCGGCCAGATTCAGGTAATCACTGTCGGATGAACCCCACTGCGGCACATTCCAGAACTTGTATATCCGGGCCTGCGGAACGCGGTCTTCCATTTGTTGGCGATGCTCGCCCGTGCGCTTGGCGATCCAGACGTTGTGTTTGGTGACTGGAGGTCCCGCCGGAATATCGCCGAAGTACTTCTCTACTTTTTCTTTCGCGGTTTTTGCATCAACATCTCCAGCAAGAACGATCACTGCGTTGGCCGCGCCGTAGTAAGTGCGGAACCACTCCTTCACGTCTTCCAGACTTGCCGCGTTGAGGTCTTCCATCGACCCGATCACCTCCCACGAATAGGGATGACCCACCGGGTAGAGGTTCGGAGTTGCGATGGAAAAAACTTTCCCGTAAGGCTCGTTCTCGCCCTGCCGCTTTTCGTTCTGTACAACCCCGCGCTGTTCGTCCAGCCTAGGCTTGTCTATCGCGCCAAGCAGATGGCCCATTCGGTCGGACTCCATCCAAAGGGCGACGTCGAGCGCGGATGAAGGAATGTTCTCGAAATAGTTGGTGCGATCTTCGTTTGTGGTGCCGTTTTGATCGGTCGCGCCGATTCGCTCAAACGGCTCGAAATAGTCTTTGTTGAAGTTCTCACTGCCGTTGAACATCAGATGTTCGAACAAGTGAGCAAAGCCGGTGCGGCCAGGTTTTTCGTTCTTAGAGCCGACGTGATACCAGACGTTGACTGCAACGATTGGCGCCTTGTGGTCTTCGTGAACGATGAGCGTGAGCCCGTTCTTCAAAATGAACTTTTGATATGGGATGTCGATCTCACTCTGCGCGCGAGCAAGCGTCGCCGAGAGCGCGATTAGAATGACAAGAAGCAATCCGATTATGGACTTGCGCGCCGGTGAATTCATGGATGTTTCCTTCCTTGTTGCAGAGCCGTATTGTTATGCTCAATTACTTCTGATCGCCTCTTATCAGGGATTGTTCACATTATCTTTGATCTGTCAATCGAGGTTCTGAGTTCGTTCAAAGTTCAAGTTCAGAGTTCCAAGTTCAGAGCTCAACCTTTAGGTTGCTGGGTTTTTTCAGAACTATAGAGAGCAAGCTGAAGCTTGAACTCAGAACGGCGCAAGCTGAAGCTTGAACTCAGAACGTCGCAAGCTGAAGCTTGAACTCAGAACGTCGCAAGCTGAAGCTTGAACTCAGAACGGCGCAAGCTGAAGCTTGAACTCAGAACGTCGCAAGCTGAAGCT
>JBASRM010000390.1:0-6696 GCA_049273835.1 Blastocatellia bacterium
GCTTGAACAGCTGGCTGATCAGGCGCGAACATCCAATAACCTGGCTTTTGCGATTCGAGCACAGTCGCAAGCTGCCACTATGCTGTGGCCGCAAGACGCCGACACGGCCCGTTCGATATTCCGGCGAGCTTTCCATTCGCTCGTTTCAGACGACCCAATCAAGGCGCGGGACGGCGCCGAGAATGGGTCCTCACAAAAGCCGGCGGTGCCTGATCGAGTACCCGCTCAAAAGCAGCAACTGCGCGCCGAACTTCTTAATCAAATTGCGGCGCGGGACCCAGAGCTTGCCGAAGAGCTTGCAAGCAGCCTGGCGGGCTCGGTCGAGGCGCCAAAGAGCGGGTGTGTGGGTAGCCTCCTATCAGATTGCGGCTCCAATAATAATGGGAATCTGAGGCGCGCTTCGCTTGGACGGGTAATGATCCCTCGCGGAGACGGCGAACGCTGCGAACTATTGATGAGCGCCGCGCTCCAGATCGTCGAGCGCGACCCGCAGCAAGCTATGTCGCTGGCGCAGATGAGCGTCGCGCTGGGTATTTCTTCAAATCTCGCCCGCCTGCTCACGCTGATGCGGACGGTGGACGCAGAACGCGCCGACCTGCTCTTCTCTAACGCAGTCGCGCGGATCGAGCAATATTCGCCGGTTGAACTCACGGACGTGCATACGCTTGGCTCGTACGTCGTTTCGGTGGTCAACTCGTCCGCGAAGGTGCCTATCAGCAAGGCAGTGGTTGTACGCTTTTTAAACTTTGCCTTCGATCAGATTGCGCAAAGAGGCGGCACTACTACGGTAGCCGCGAGAAGCATTAGCCGAGATGAATCGGCTGCATTGTACTTCATCGGACGGCAGCTCACCGAACTTTTCGCTCGTTATCTGCCGGATCGCCTCAACCAATTGCAACGGTACGTGAGCGATCAAAACGAGGCGTCGTACGATCTTGCGATTGAGGGGGAACTAAAGGCGCGCGCACCGGCCGACATTGCCCGCGACGCGGTTGGGGCAACTGATCCAGCCGAACGCGATGCGCTTTATGCTCGAGCGGCTTTGGGCTGGCTAGCTCGAGGCGAGACCAGAGAAGCGCAAACCGGGGCGTTGAAGATATCGGACACGGCGATTCGCGATCGCGTTTTCCTCCCGATCATCCGGCGCTACTCGTCAGAGAAACAAATTGAAGAGGCGATCAGCCTGGCCCGCCGAATAACAGATGAGACATCAAGAATAGATATTATGGTGATGCTAGCAGGCGTGGTTCTTACTTCAAAAGACAACGTGCGCGCAGTTGAATTACTCAATGAGGCTGAGGTTTGGTCGTCGAAGGGGCGGCCGTCGCTCGAGCGCGCAAGATCACTGATCAAGATCGCGAGTACGTTCGCGGCGTTCGATACGGTGCGCAGCTTCGAGGTACTGAACTCAGCGGTCAGGACAATCAACGATGTACTCAAACCGCAGACAGACTCGAAGGATGATCCAGCTGGCGCGCGGGCAAGCTTAACAGAACTGCGCACCCTCGATGAGCTTTATGCGGCGAGCTTTGAAAGTACGCTCGCAGCCCTGGCCAGGGCGGACTTTGATCGAGCGCTGTTTCTCGCTCAACAACTCGTTGGAGACGAAGCGCCGGTAATTGCCCAGTTGGCTGTCTGTCGCGGCGGGCTTGTCGATAAGCCCGCAACAGATGCAACCGCAGGAGAGGATGAGGTCGAATCAGGGGTGAATCACTAGCGCGGTCGCTGGCCTTTGATTGGAGAGCCAAGAGGCTCATAAACACAACACAGTCGGTGTGGTTGACGAACACGAAATGCAAGGAGCAAGGGCGCGCCGCGGGATGCCACAAAGTTCATAATCTTCCCATCAAGTGAGAGCTGAGGCTTCCGAGAGCGCGTGGTAACGAGAAGAGGGAGACCGAAGATGAATTTGATGAGCAGTCGGATTACTCACTCGCCGGATGGGACCGGCGCTGTGAAGAAGTCTTGTCACGCAGATTGCGGCGGCAATCGTGGCCGGTTGAATGTGCGAAGCTGCATGCCGGCGCTGCTGTTGTTGTTTGCGTTGATCGGGCAAGCGGCCGCAACAGCGGGACAGACTCTCTGGCGTCCACGCGTGCCAGCTGCGAGCTTACCGGCCTCAGAGTTTTCTCGACTGATTCGCGATCTCTCCGAAGAAGGCGGGTTCTTCCGTTCTGACAATTTCACGTCCAACGAAACCTCTTATCTACACGTAGTGGACAAGCTGCGAGAACTGGGCGCGAGTGGTGGTGCTTACATCGGCGTGGGACCCGAGCAGAATTTCACCTACATCGCAAAGGTTCGGCCGCGAGTAGCTTTTGTCATAGACATTCGCCGGCAGGCGATCATTCAGCATCTGATGTACAAAGCGATCTTCCATCTGGCGCCAAATCGCGTTCAATTTCTTTCACTGTTATTTAGCAAGCCGCTTCCAAAGGACAAGCCGGTTCCCGGTCCCGACGCTCCAGTCAGTGAGATCCTCAACATCTTTAGTCAGGGGACCGCGGACGAGCGCGCATACGCGGCAAATCTGGCCGCCATTCGCAAAGCGATTCGGGAGGACTTTCAAGTTCAACTCTCCGACGCTGACCAGGCCAGCCTGGATTACGTATACAAAAACTTCCGCGATGATGGACTGGACATCGCTTACCGGATGGAAGGAATGCGCGGAGGCTGGTTTCCAACTCTAAAAGAACTTATCGTGCAGCCTGATCAGCATGGCAAGATGGGCAATTTTTTCGCAACCAGAGAAGACTACGAATTTGTGCGCGATCTACACCACCGGAACCTGATAATTCCGGTCGTCGGTGATTTTGCGGGGAAGAAAGCACTGGCGGCGATCGGAGAGTATTTGAGAAAGAACGGCTTCACGGTAACGGCGTTTTACACCTCGAACGTGGAGCAGTATCTTTTCCAGGGCGGAGTGTTCGCCGGCTTCGCCGAGAACATCCGCAAGCTCCCGATCAACGAACGGAGCCTCTTTATCAGGGCCGTGCCCAACACTCGGTTCTCGCATCCGGCCCAACTCCCTGGTCACCGCACCACTACCTTGTTGCAACAACTGACTGTCTTTTTGAAGGACTACGACGAGGGCCGGTATCAAACATACGCCGATCTGGTTATGACTCACTATATCGCCGCTGAGGTTTCTCGGTAGGTAGATTCCCGATCTTTAGATTGTTCCGTCGCGCCGAATCCTTAGCCCGGCCAAATCAGCAGTGCGACGAACGTAACCACAACGGCAACAAGAACTGTCAGAGGCGTGCCAACCCGGACAAAGTCCATGAACTTGTAACGCCCGGGACCGTAGACCAACAGATTTCCGTGATGGCCAATCGGCGTGAGAAAAGATGTCACTGCGGCCATCGCGACGGTGACGACATAGGGTTCCGGGGCCCGGCCGAGAGCTTGCGCCAGGGCGAGCGCCACGGGCGCAAATAGGGCGGTGGTTGCGGCATCGGACATGAATTGGGTTACCACCGCTACTATCGCGAAGATCGCGAGTAGAATCAGCATCGGAGGCCACTGGCCAACTGCCTTTTCCAGCCATCCAGCAAGAAGCGCAGCCGTTCCCGTCTTTTGCATTGCCGCTCCCAGCGGGATCGCCCCGGCAATAAAAACATAGATTCGAACATCAATTGCCCGATAAGCCTGGCGCGATGCGATACAACCTGAGAGCACCATCGCAGTTGCACCCGCGAGAGTTATCACGTCGAGGCTGAGAAAGTTGAATGCCGCCAGGGCGATGGTAGCAAGCATAATTGCTGCCACCAGACCTGCCTTTTTTCGCGGCCGAGACTCGCCGTGAAAGGGAACCATCATAAGAAAAGCCGGATCATTTGCAACTCTGGCCAATGACTCCTCGTCACCTTGCAGAACCAGAACGTCGCCCGGCTGCAGCTTGACCCGCGCCAACTCCTGTTGCACGAGCCCTTCGCGACGCCAGAGGCCGATCACGATTGCTCCATAACGCCGGCGGAAGTCTAAGTCGCCGATAGTGCGGGCTATGATTTCGGATGTTGGCGCAACTACCGCCTGAACCAATTGATCGGAAATGTCCTCGAGGTTTGCCTCGGATTTGCCATTTTCTGCTCCGTACTTTTCGACCGGATGTAACTCGACATTGCTCGCCTGGCGAAACGATACAATGTCCTCGGGGGTTGCGTGGATGAGCAGGACGTCACCTTCGTTGACCCTTCTCCGGACGAACGGCCGTCGAAGCCGCTTCCCTTCCCGCATCCATCCAACGACGGTGAAATGATAGTGGTCGTCCCTCTTGATCTCGACCAGCGACTTTCCAACGAAAGCTGAGCCCGGCAGTATTTTAAGCTCGGTGAAATAATTGTCGAGCCGGAACCGGTCGCTCAAGTCTTCGGCTCCATGATGCGACGGGAGCAGAAATCTTCCAACCAGCACCATGAAAAGGATGCCGATCAACGAAATGCTCAATCCGATTGGAGCGATTGAGAAAATACCAAGGGCGCGTCCGCCGCCTCGTTGAAGAACATCGCTGGCTACGAGAAAGGCCGGCGCGCCGATGATAGTGATGGCCGTTCCCAACGACGCGGCAAACGATAGCGGGATCAGGAGCTTCGAGGCCGGAATGTCCCGCTCGCGAGAGAGGTTCATCGTGACCGGCAGCATCACCGCCGTTGTCGTCACGTGGTGTGTGAAAGCCGACAACAACGCAACCGAGCCCATCAACACGGTCACTACTCTGCTGTAGCCACGCCCGGCTAGCTTTCCGACTCGAACTCCGATCGTTTCTGCGAGGCCAGTTTGATGAAAGGCAGCGCTGATCACGAAAATACTAACCACCACAATGGCAGGCTCGCTGCCGAATCCGGATAACGCTTCTGCCGGAGTTAGAACGCGCGTGAAGGCGAGGGCGAGCACGATAAGAATAGCGACCGCATCGTTCCGCAGCCGCTCCGTTATGAGCAACCCAAATGCGACGATAAGAATAATGATAAAGCTGATGTGTTGCGCGCTGAGATTCATTGTCCTAACAGTTCAATGACAGACACGGCCGAGGTTAGCAGGTTTCGATGCTTTCACGGTTGCAAGTGTAGGAACACCCAGGAATCCGTACCAGCGGTACCGCACAGTCCGGCGCCAGTTGCGGGCGGTGTGAAGCTGCAATGGTGGTCCGGTCTGCGATGGGCTATCCGATCGAAGAAAGATTGCCGACCCAAGGGTTAAAGAACTATTGACGAGTACTTAGCAATGCACATAACCAAGCAGCCAAAAAACTATTATGAAAATTATGATGGTAGAAAACAGCCCACCGCCGAGCTTCCAGGAAATCACCCCGGCGAGGCAACCGCGTGCAGGCCCCTCCATAACTTCACTCCTTTTCTGTTTCCCGCGTGGCGCTAAAGCGGCAAGGAATAAAGAACTCAGCCGCTCCCATGAGCCCTCCCGGTCCACGCCGGCGTTTTGGACGCCAGCGTCGCGCAGGGTTCGTTAGCTTAGCGAGCCGACGCAGACAGTTTTTTCTTGGCCGCCTCCATTCGAGCGCCCAGTTCTTCCACTTGCTTGTCCGTCAACACCTTGCGGGCTTTCTTGAACATCTCTCCTTCTTCTTCTTCGACATGATGTTCGATGTTCTCCTTGAGGACGGTCAGCTTGGCGGTCCAGGTCTCGCTGTCCTTGGGGGTCGAGCTCAGTTCTCTTAGAAACTGCTTGACGATTCGGTGTTCCTCGAGGGCTTCGAGTGTGATATCGCGTGTCTCCTCGGCTTCCTTGATCGCCGGATAGAAAATCTGCTCCTCGATGGCTGCGTGTACCTCCAGCTCATTGTTGAGCCTGGTGAACAACTCATCGCGGGTTTTTACCGCCCGCTCAGTGGTGGGCTCCAATTTCTCGAGAAGATCCGCGACCTTCTTGTGGTCTTCCTTCAATAAATCAAATGCGTTCATTTTTGCCTCCTAAAAGATCGTGTGTTGGAGGGCAGCCCGTTTATGGGGGGCCGGCCCGTTTACGTTTACTCTCCCCGGCTGATTCTCAGGGCTGGACTGTCTGTACTGTGATGTTGTTGATGACCCGAGTAACACCTTTGGCCGACCTTGCTAACTTTTCGGCTCGCGCCTTAAGCTCATCGCTTGGGACGCGACCGCTCAGGACTGCCGTCCCGCCTGACACTTTCACATCCACCGACGCCGATCGCAGATCTTGATCGTCAAGCATTTTGGAGGTTACGTCTAATTCAATCTCGGTGCTTGTCGGCGCGGCGGGTGTGGGCGCAGCTTGCGTAGGCACGGGAACAGGCACAGGTACTGGAGTTGTTGTCGGCTGCGATGGAGGCATTATGATAACCGGCGCCGGTTGCTGCTGGGGTTGCTGCGCAGGAGTTTGTTCCGCCAGAGCGGCTCGTGCCCTCTCTTGCGCCAGTTCTTCCTCGCTTCTCTGCTGACTATTTATTATTAGCATGGTTATTACTACCGCAGCCGCGATTGCTGCTAAGACCAGAGCAGCGACAGCTCCTCCTGACATGCCCCGACTCTCGTGAACCACGGATTCGTATTGAGTCTCGGTTACCGGCCGAGCACGCTTGATAGGGACATCTTCTTCGACTACGGTTCTCTTTTCAGTGTATTCGCTCATCATTTCCCCCTGAGTCTTTTAGTTCGCGGGCCTCAGAGGCCGGCGAGTTTCAAAAAAAGGTTCTGCGATTGTGCTGGATCAGTTCACCAA
>JBASRM010000156.1:0-10397 GCA_049273835.1 Blastocatellia bacterium
CACTTGCTGTCTGCGTCGGTCCAGGTCATCACGCCGCGCCAGTTGAGGAACTGGAAAAACCATACGACGGCGAATCCGACTCCGAACCAAGGGTGCAAGAAGCGGGTCATCGGACCACCGCCAAACAGCGGTGCGAGCCAGCGAAACGTCCACGGCGCGTAGACGGCTAGACCGGACAGCAGCGACAGAAAGAAGAAGATCGCCACTGTCCAGTGAAGAAAGCGAGTATAAGTCGGATGCCGCAACAACTCGCCTTCGTGGACGACGGTCCGGCCAAGCCCGCCAAAATCACGCTGCACTACTTCGTCGTACGGTTCAGCGGATGTCGTCATACCTCCCCCTCTCCGGTTTCGGGCTGTGGTCGTTTCGGTCCAGTGAAGATGTAATGGAAAACTATCGCCAGCAATCCCAACAACGCGATAACCAGCCCAGCGGGTTTCGCGAGCCACTTCCAGTAGGTGTAGCTGAACGGTATCTGCGGGTCGGCGGGCAGACCTCCGTAGAGCTCCGGGTGCTTGGCGTCGTGCAACACGTAGATGACATGCGTCCCGCCGATCGAGCTTGGATCGTAGACGCCCGCATCGGCGAAGCCTGATTGCTCTCGTAGCTGCGTTGCCCGGGCTTCCGCAAGTTCCGTCATCTCGCTCTTGGTGCCGAAGTGCAAACAGCCGGTCGGACACGCTTTGATGCATGCCGGCTCAAGGCCCGACCCAACTCGGTCGGAGCATAGCGTGCACTTGAAGACGGTCTTGGTTGAAGAATTGAATTTCGGAATGTTGAACGGACATCCCGAAACACAATACTGACAGCCGATGCAGTTCTCCTGATTGAAGTCGACGATGCCGTTGGTGTATTGGACGATCGCTCCGTCCGCCGGGCACGCGCGCAAGCATCCGGGATCCGCGCAATGCATGCACTGGTCTTTGCGCATGAGCCACATCTGCGTTCCGTCTTCGCGCTGATGCTCGTTGAACTTGATCAGGTTCCAGTAATTCCACTCGGTGGAAGGCATCGTCTGGTAGGTGTTGTCAAAAGTCGTTTCGCGAAACGGGTACTTGTTCCACTCGACGCAGGCGACTTCGCAAGCTTTGCAGCCGATACAGGTCGTGACATCTACCAACTTGCAGACCTCGAGCGCGCGCTGCATGCCACCGCCTGGAACAGTGCCGACGTGACCCGAGATTGCTCGAATCTGAAACAGTCTTTCCGTAGCCATAGTCGGTCAGTCCTTCTAAGCCTTCTCGACCTTCACAAGAAAGCCTTTGAACTCAGGTGTGTAAGCGTTCGGATCGAAGACCGTAGGTGAAAGCTGATTGGCGAGGTCCTTCGAAGTCTTACCCTGATCCTCGGCGATACCTCGATATCCCCAATGAATCGGAATGCCGATTTGATAGGTCTTCTTTCCATCGATCATCATTGACTTGATGCGGTTTGTGACCATCGCTTTTGCTACGTAATCCGAGCGAGCGCTTGAGACCCTGACCTTATCGCCTCCCGCAATACCCATCTCGCTTGCGAGTTCGGCTGGTATCTCGACGAACGGCTCTGGAACAAGCTCAACTATCATCGGATTGTTCTTGGTCCAGTAGTGATAGTGCTCGGTCAGTCGATAGGTCGTGCAAACGATGTTAAAGCCCTGCTCGGGCGTGCCAAGTTTGTCGTACTCCGACTTCATCGTCTTGACCACAGGGTTTGTGGACTGGTTCGGATGAAGCGGATTTGCGATTGGGCTTTCAAACGGCTCGTAGTGCTCCGGGAAGGGCCCCTCTGCAAAAGCGCCAAGGGGAGCAAACAAGCGGCCCACCCCTTCCGGATTCATGATGAAGGGTCCCATGTGATCCTTCGGGTTCGAGTCCGGTTTGAAGTCGGGTATGTCGTTGCCCATCCAACGGCCCGCCGTTTCGCTCCACCAGACCTGTTTGCGGGAAGCATCCCACGGCCTGCCCGCCAGATCGCATGAGGCCCGGTTGTACATAACGCGGCGATTGGCAGGCCACGACCATGCCCAGTTTTGATAAATGCCAAGCCCGGACGGATCATCTGTGCCTCGCCGTTGCATCTGCGCGCCGGCTTCCGTCCACGAGCCTGAATAGAGCCAGTTTCCGCAGGCTGTCGTGCCATCGTCTTTCAGCCACGCGAACCCCGGCAACTGCTGGCCAGCTTTGATGGTCACGCCCGGCTGATTTGCATCGCTCAGATCGGCAAGTGCTTTCCCGTTGATCTCCTTTGCAACTTCGGCGAGCGATGGATTGAAAGGGTTCGTGTAAGACCATGTGAGGTTGTGAATCGGATCCGGGAACTTGCCGCCTTCGTTCTGATAGAGCTCGCGCACCTTCAAGAAGATTCGCGCGAGTATTTCTTGATCAACCTTCGCATTGCCTGGTGTGGGCACTGCGGCGTACTTCCACTGCAGCCAACGAGCGGAGTTAACGAACGTTCCGTCCTTTTCCGCGAACCCCGCACCCGGCAAGCGGTAGACCACCGTGTTGATGTTTTTCATATCGTCTTTGGTGATGCCGGGAGCTTTCCAGAATTCGCTGGTCTCCTCCGGGAAGATTTCGCACACAACCAGCCAATCGGCTTTCTTGAGAGCCGCGATATTCTTTTCGGAGCTCGGGCCGATGGCTACGCCGTTCATTCCGAAGGCGAACAAACCCTTGACCTGTCCGTTGTACATCCGATCCCACATTTCGACCCACGAGTAGCGGCGATCGATCTTGGGCAGGTAATGGAATCCGAAGTCGTTCTCTTTCTTGGCGGCATCGCCGAACATTGTCTTGAGAAACGAGACCATGAACTTGGGCGTGTTCGACCAGTAGTTGAACGAATCCCATTCCGATGGCTTCGACGGAGTGGGCGTCGAACGCTTCAGAAAAGTCGCAAGATCAGTGTCGGTCGGATTCAACATCTTCAGATAACCGGGATAGATGTCGTACACGCCGCCCATGTCAGTCGCTCCCTGAATGTTGGAATGACCGCGAAGTGCATTCATCCCCCCGCCCGCTCGACCGATATTTCCAAGTAGCAATTGAAGCATCGCTGCCGTTCGAATCATCTGCGTACCGAACGTGTGCTGCGTCCAACCGACGGCATAGATGATGGTGGCGACTTTTTTCATGTCGCCGTCTTTGCGGACTGACGTAAACAGATCTGCTACCTCGAGGAACTTGTCCTTTGGTATGCCGGTGATTCGCTCGACCATCTCTGGCGTGTAGCGAGAGTAGTGTTTCTTGAGCAACTGGAAAACGCAGCGAGGATGTTGAAGCGAAAGATCGTAGGCGGTGTTTGGCGGGAGCATTGGAGGAGGCATCGGAGTGCTTTGCCCCATTGCTCCAACGCCGCTGGCAGCTTGGTGTCCGCCGCCGACCGGGCCTTGACCGCCGCCATCAAGGCTTGCCTGTGAGCTTGCGGCGGCCGGCGTGGATTGTGCGCCTGGCGCGGCGCCGGAACTGGCTCCAATAGCCGCTTGTGAGCCACTCGCCTTAACACCAACGCTACCGCCTTGCTCGTAGTTCCAGCTGGATTTGTCATAGACTTGTGTCGCCGCATCAAACCCGGAATACAAGCCATCCTCGGGAAGCTTAAATCCCTCTTTGACGATGAAAGCGGCGTTCGTGTAATTGACGATATATTCGCTGGCGATGCGATTGTTTTCGATGGCGTACTTGATCAGTCCGCCGAGAAACGCGATGTCCGCCCCAGCACGAATCTGTAGGAACTTGTCGGCAACCGCCGCAGTTCGAGTAAAGCGAGGGTCAACAACGATGAGCTTTGCGTTACGCGTTTTCTTCGCTTCAATCGCCCATTTGAAACCGCAGGGATGATTCTCGGCAGGGTTACCACCCATCACCAACATCATGTCGGTGTTCTTGATGTCAATCCAACCGTTGGTCATTGCGCCGCGCCCGAATGTTGGTCCCAAACTTGAGACCGTGGGTCCGTGTCAAACACGGGCCTGGGTCTCGAAATAGCAGACCCCCATGCTACGCATCGCTTTGACCGCAAGGAAGTTCAACTCATTGGTATCGGTGCAGCCACCCGTCCAGGCGATCCCTTCACAGCGGTTGACGGCGCGGCCCTGATCGTCTTTCTCAATGAACGTCTCATCGCGGGTTTTCTTAACCAACCGCGCGATTTCATTGATCGCATCATCCCAGGAGATATCTTCCCAATGATCAGAGCCCGGCCGACGCACTTGCGGTTTGGTCAGGCGACGATCATTCAATATATCCTGCTCGAGCGAAGCGCCTTTGGGGCAAAGCGTGCCACGATTGATTGGGTGATCGGGATCGCCTTCTACGTGGACCACCTGCGCCGTTGCGTTCTTTGCCCTGTCGCCGAGAGTGTGAATGATGACGCCGCAGCTCACCGAACAGTATGGGCAGGTACTGCGCGTCTCAGTTGTGCGCGAGATTCTTAGTGCCTGTGTCTGCGCGTAAGCCGGCGCGAGGTTGAAGCCGAAGGCTGATCCTCCGATTCCCCCGACAAGGCCGACCTTGATGAAAGTTCTTCTCGAGACTTCCATTGGAGTGACCTCCATTGATCGATCGCTTTCTCAGCGACAGTCTAGCCGTTGGTAGATTGCGAGTTGCGTTGAGAGACAAGGGTATGTCCGGATACAGAAATGGGATCGAGGCAATTGGGGAGAGACTCGTAACAAAAGCTGCGTTGTTCACAGCTCATTACCCCTTTTGGTTAGGGAGAGCGTCCGAAATCCCGAAACTATGATTGTCAGTTTATGTGTACACCTGAAGAGTTCGGCTGTCAATTGCTCTTGGGCGGAGGACGGTCCGATATCACAGACCGAGTTGCTTCGTGGGCAACCGAGATCGCACTCATCGGCTAACTCGCAGTGGCTTGCCCAGCAAATCAAACGCCCACCAGATTCATCTCGATCTTCGTGTAGCCGCGCTCGCGAATCCACAGGTCGAGCGGTGCGGTGGCGACTTCATCGATCAGCGGAACCGCGAGCCCATATCTAGTGAGGTCGACGGCTTTGATGTAGTACTTGCAGGTATCACAAGCTTCAACTCGAACGTGGTCATATTCGGGCGAATGGTAGTAGCCTATCTTTACTGGATTTTCTTCTCCGCAACTCGCACAGACGACGCGCCTGAATGGCCAAGGCGTCAAGCAGGTCGCACAGATCAAGTCACGGCCACCGCTTTCTGAAGAAGTTTCTTTGATCCGAAGGATGCTGACCTGAGGTTTGCCTTCGCAGAACGGGCACCGGTTCTCACCGCCCCCGAGATTCCTGTCCACCGGCTTCGCTCCGGTCTCACGGAGCCAGGTTGCATAGGGTTGGAGGAAAGCTTTGGCGAAGAATTGCAAATCGGACGGCGTTAGCCAGTGCTCGATTAACATCTCCGCTAATTCACTATCGGTCGCTTGTAAGAGATGGTGGGCCTGACTAATGAGCTCGTCAGGCCCGTTCGCTTCAACGGTACGGAGCAGGTTTGGCAATCCGCCGAGCAGGACTGGCAGATCTCGCCCCAGCTCACCTGACGGAAGCCAGTTCTTTCGCGTGCGAAGGTATTCGTAGATCTCCTTTTGAGAGCGCAGTAGTGCAGCGTAAAATGTTAGCAGTTCGTTGGATTCGGGTCTTTCAGAGGCGAGTTGTTCGGCGCGCTGTATTCTGCTATCCCACGTTTCTTTCATCACTCCCATCGCGAATCGGCTGTGAAAACTGGTTTTGGATAAGACGCACGTGAGTCGGTTACATCATAACGCTAACGGCAAGAGATGGCGGGTCGCTCCCCTCAAGCAAGTCCTGAGATGCAAACCGGCCGGCTGGGTGGGGCGCCTCATCAAGCGTGTATTGTACATTATCTCTAAGCCGACCTCGAGATATAGGTCAGTGTTCGATGGTCAGACACGATAGTGGCAACTCCCTCCCAGCATATTATGGCGGCCTCGTCGGGAGAACCGAACGGGCAGGGGCGATAATTAAGCGGACTCGAATGTCATGGCTAACCTGTTTCTGAACTGAGTAGAACTCAACCGCTAAAGCAGTGCTCGCAATCGCTCCTTCATCACAGCCTCTTTTGAGTCTTAGCACCTCTGTTCAACCACTCGTAAATCTTCATCGGTGTGATGGTGTGAATGACCGAACTTCGGACTTCCACTTCTAGGCTACTGACTTGCCCTGGCTCGCAGTTGTGTAGCCGAAAGGTTCGAATAGCTAGCACGGCTGCTTCAAACAAACCATCTGCATCAAGCCGACGGTATGATGCATACCTTCTTTATCCAGATAGGAGACGACGCAAGAAGCCACGGGGCGGAGTCTGGCATTTTCGAGACTTTTCGGCAATTGTTCGGCTTAGATCCCGGATTGATAAAGCATCGGTATGACAGATGCTTAGATATACCCCAGTACGCTTTGTGAGAAGCACGAGTAGGCGAAAACGCGGGTAGTCGGAACAGTGTCTGTATTGATTCCGCCTTCCCTGTACTGAACGCATATGCACGAGTCGTGTTCACTTGGGCAGGAGACATAAGCAGGAACGGAGGTTAGTACTATGGCAAGCCCTGCAAGTATTGCAAAACATCCAATCCACCCGATGGTTGTTGCACTTCCTATCGGCCTGTGGATGTTCTCACTAATCAGCGATGTGGTCTACCTCATGAAATGGGGCGGTGTGGTTTGGAATGATCTGGCTTTCTACACGATGGCTGGAGGTCTTGTCGGTGCCTTACTAGCAGCGGTGCCGGGTTTGATAGATCTGCTTTCGATATCGAGCCGCAAGATTAGGACTATCGGACTCTGGCATATGAGCATCAACCTAGTGATAGTCGCGCTGTTTTCGCTCAACCTTTGGCTTCGTCACGCCGCGGCACCCGAAGCGAATCCACCGGTCTGGCTTACCGTGATCGGCGTCGTCCTGCTGGGTGTTTCGGGATGGCTCGGGGGCGAAATGGTCTATGTGCATGGGGTCGCTGTAGAGCCACAAGGCGCGGCTCAACAAAGCACCGCGGATAGCGCGCCAGGGCGAGCTGCATGAGAAATGTGGCAATGAACAAATAGGAAGGAGCAATCTGCGTATGTGCTACAACTGTGGATGTGGAATGCCCAACAATGACATGGGCAAAGCAACGAACATAACCAACAAGACATTTGAGGAAGCAGCCAAAGCTATGGGCCATTCAGTTAAAGACGGAAAGAAAAATGCCCACGAGCTGCTGGAGCGAGTCCTCGCCGCGACGGAAGGAAGTAAGGACAAGAACTGGAAGCCTTGATCAACGGCAAACAGTACCCCTGACCGGGGTCGCGCGAGAGACTGACCTAAGCATCGCCGTGTATTTAAGTCCTCTGTGACTGCCATTCCGCCAGGAGTTAGCGATTCTAACGAGCAAAACTCAGTGAGAAAGTTGTTATTTACGAACTGTTGCAGTGAGCTGGTTTATTCTCTGTCGAATCGCTGCGGTGAAGCAGTTAATCTCCTCAGGCGTTGCTCCACTCGCAACGAGTCCAGCGCGAATCTGAGCGTCACTGATCCGCCCAATTAACCCTAGCACCCATTTTACGTCACTGATTCTAATATTATCCCTGATGTCGTGTTCACGTTTTCCATCGTAACCGAACCGGACCATATCGTTCTCGACTCCAGTAACAAACTTTCGGCCCTGATTCGAGTAGCCTTCGCAATCCCACTTTTCGCGGGAAAGCACCCCTCCCCACTTTCCCATTGTCGCGCCCCAATCACTTAAGAGGTAGGTCACCTTGCCGGTCTTTTTCTTAGTATAAATTGCGGTATTCGATGAATCCTCGCGCTGATCTTTGGGATCCCAGTTCGACGTCAGCATCACCATTATCTTGAGACCATTTAATTCACGAGTTCCAACAAACGGATTCCGGTCCCACCGCCAGCTCTCCTTGCCGGTTTCTTTGCTAATCCCTTTCTCCTTCAACTCGAACCTGGCGTTGGTAAAAGTACCATCCGACGCAACATACTTCTTAGCGCGACTGAGTCGACCTACACCCTGGATCTTGCCGGTCTTAACGAAATGGGTGGCCTCGACATAGTAGCCTGCCGCCCAGACCAGCCGAGATGCAAAGACCTCCGAATGGATTTCCGATCCCCACTTCACCCCCCAGGTTTGCCCGGATGCATCCCTGACGTTGATCTTCGGGTTAGTACCCGCGCTGTCTTCTTCGAGGAAAGTGAACGGTGGCCTGGGGGCCAGCTTGGCCCCACCCTTCCCGTTAACGAAGTCGAGACCCTCGACCGCGCCAGGATCGTGCCAAACAGTCGGAGTCTGAGGTGTTACAGATGCTACCGTCTCGCGCGCTCGGCGCTTTTGCTTCGCCTGACCTGAAGCCGTGTCAGACGATGCGATCAAGAAAAACGCCAATAGGCTCAAAAGAATCGCTCGATGCGCTAGTCCTCGCATTGTTCTCTCCTCATTTGCTTCGGCGTCAGACTATCAGCCTCAGCTTTTCTTCGACGGCAGCACCGACCTCGCTGCACCTGGATGCCTTCTCTTCTGCGATTAAGTCATAGGTCAGCGTCTTACCTTCTTGAAGCACTGCTACAACCGCCTGTTCAACCTTTTCGGCCGCGCGCTCCAGCCGGTCGTCTCCGTGCCGTTTCGCCAGCCAGGCCAGCATCATCTGCATCGCCAGAATCGCCGCTAACGGATTTGCTTTGTCCTTGCCGGCGTGTTTCGGAGCGCTGCCATGAATGGGTTCAAACATCGCATGGTCGTCGCCTATGTTCCCACCTACTGCCAGCCCCAACCCGCCCGCTGTTGTTGCACCGTTGTCGCTTACTATGTCGCCCACGAGATTCGGGCCAACGACGACGTCGTACCATTCCGGATTTCTTATCTGCCACTGGCAGAACGCATCTACATATGCGTAGTCCAGCGTGATTTCGGGAAACTCCTGCTCACCGATCTCTCGGAACACCTCTCGAAAATACTTATGGGCGCCGATTATGTTGGACTTGTCTACGCATGTAACCTTTTTCTGTTTATTCCGTTGCCTTGCGAGATTGAAAGCGTAACGCACGATGCGTTCAGTGGCTCTTCGAGTGATTCGGATTGGGGTCACTCGCCCGCCTTCAATAGAATTGGTCTCGCCGGTATAGGCATCCTCTGTGTTTTCGCGAACTACGACGTAGTCTACTTTTTCGGGTTCCCAAACCTGAACGAGTTTTCCGTGAATCTTGTGTTTGACTCCGGGGTAGAGCTTCACCGGCCGAACGTTGGCATACAGTTCCAGTTTTTTTCGATTCCCGATGACCTGAGCAAACCCGGCGAGCTGAGGCTCGGGGTACGGCTTTCCCGGTTTGGTAAAGACTGTCCTGCCATCAATCTCATGTCCAACGGCGCCAAGCAAGATCGCGTCGGCTTTCTGACACTTCTCAAACGAACCCTCAGGCCATTCCATCTCGTGTTCCGCGTAGTAATGACCCCCGGAGGGTATCTCCTCCACATTAAATTCGACACGAAACAACTCGCTAACGGCTCGCAAGACTCTTAAGGCAGAAGCCAATACTTCGGGGCCAATTCCGTCACCCGGAAGCGCTACGATGTAATACGATCGCCTGGGCATCTTTCGGTCCTCTTGTTCGAACGATCACTATACCGGCGCCAGGGATGAATGGACAAGAACGTTGTATGTCAACGGCTGCGGTGGAGGGCGGCACTGGCTCGAAATAATGGATGGGCATGGCGTGCGCCGAATAAAAAGAAAAAAGCCCGCCGATATGACGAGCTTTTTACGTGAATAATCCCGGCAGCGACCTACTCTCCCACACAGTTTCCCGTGCAGTACCATCGGCTCCGTAGGGCTTAACTTCCGTGTTCGGGATGGGAACGGGTGTGACCCCTACGACATAACCACCGGAAAAGTGTAAAGAGCGGTAAGTGCTCTCAGATAATCGAAAGGCAAATCCTGCGAAAGAAAAACTGCGTGCTGACCGATTTTTGCAACGAGCAAACTTTATGGTCAAGCCGGTGGGTCGATTTAGTACTGGTAAGCTAAACACGTTACCGTGCTTACACACCCAGCCTATCAACCTGGTAGTCTTCCAGGGACCTCATAGGGAGAACTCATCTTCGGTCGGGCTTCACACTTAGATGCATTCAGCGTTTATCCCTGCCCAACATAGCTACACGGCGCTACCGCTGGCGCGATAACCGTTACACTAGAGGTCGGTCCAACCCGGTCCTCTCGTACTAGGGTCAGATTCCGTCAATTCTCCTACGCCCACGCCAGATAGGGACCGAACTGTCTCACGACGTTCTAAACCCAGCTCACGTACCGCTTTAATCGGCGAACAGCCGAACCCTTGGGAGCTTCTGCACCCCCAGGATGTGATGAGCCGACATCGAGGTGCCAAACCCTGCCGTCGCTGTGGACGCTTGGGCAGGATCAGCCTGTTATCCCCGGG
>JBASRM010000402.1:0-2068 GCA_049273835.1 Blastocatellia bacterium
GTTTAGATTCATTCTCTCGACATGCGACGTGCAGATTTTTGTAGGGTCAGGGTTACCGTAGATCGCAACCTTCTTTGCACCAGTACACTCAGCCGGAGAATAGCGGCTTTCGCCCTCGCGATGCGCAACATAGATTTTTACTAGTTGCGCGAAGTCAACGCGCTCGGCGCGTGTCAACGACTTTGAGACACCGACCATTTGAATTTAGTGTAGCACCGGCTCTGAGTCCGGGGGGACGCCCAGCGGGTTGGGCGGGTTGATCCAGACCGCTCCCGGCAGACTGGGAGGCTCTGGAGGTTTTCTAACAAAGCGTTCAGGATGAGCCGAATGTGCCTCACTCAGGGTGAGCCGCCGCGCGTCATTGAGCGCTTCGGCTAATCCGTGATGAACGCTGTGAGGTGTGTGCAGGCCGATCCCCGAATGATGATGCTGGGTGTTGTACCAATCGAAGAACAGTCGGCAGAAAGCTCGAGCGTCTTGAATCGAGCCGAATCGATCTGGAAACTCCGGTCTGTACTTCATAGTTCTGAACTGCGATTCCGAGAATGGGTTGTCATCTGAAACGTAAGGACGCGAATGAGTCTTGGTGACGCCCAGATCGGCGAGCAGTTGGGCGACCATTGAGGATTTCATCGACGACCCGCGATCGGCATGCACAGTGAGCTGGCCTGGAGCAATTGACTGCTTGGTGTATGTTTCAGCGATGAGTAGTTGAGCCAACGTTCCGGATTCTCTAGGAGCCAGGGTCCAGCCGACGACGTAACGGCTGAAGATGTCCAGGATCACGTAGAGATAGAAGTAAGTCCACTTGGCCGGCCCAAGCAGCTTAGTGATATCCCAAGACCATACCTGGTTGGGACTGATGGCCAACAACTCGGGCTTGGAGTAGACGGGATGACGCAATTGATCGCGACGTTCACGCACACCACAGTCAGCTCTCAGGATGCGATACATGGTGGAGACCGAGCAGAAATACTTACCTTCATCAAGCAAAGCGGCCCATATCTGGCGAGGCGCATCGTCGGCGAAGCGCTTGGATGTGAGCAGATCAAGGACCGTCTTGCGTTCGACCAATGACAATGATCGAGCCGGCGGCTGACGATCCAGAGCCGGAGTTTGCGACCCGTTGAAGTTGCCGCGGTATCGGTAGAACGTCGCGCGAGCAACGCCTATGGCAAGGCAGGCCGGCAACGCCTCGAGCTGGCTTGAAGCCTGGACAGCGGCCCTCACGAGTTCACCTCGTCGTCGTCGCTCTCCTCCAGCACCGGGAGGGTTATCCCCAGGATCTGGGAAACTTTTTTTTGGAGATCGATAATCAGCTCAGCTCTTCGCAGCTTTTTGTTGAGCTGAGCATTCTCTCGCGTGAGCTTGGCGTTCTCGGCTTGAAGAGGGTTCTTGGGAGATGGCTTAGGTCCGCGCTTCTTGGGCTCGAGAGCGGCGCGTTGTGATTGGTCGCGCCTCTTGCGCCAGTTTGTCAGATGCGAAGAGTAGAGTCCTTCGCGACGGAGAATGCGGCCAATTGTTCGAGTGTCGGCAGCAGCATCGACCTCAGCGAGGATCCGTTGTTTGTAGTCGACGGTGAAGCGTCGCCTGACTGGCCGCTGGACGACTTCGGGGTCGGGCGTAGCGCGGCCGCCGTCATCAGGCTCCGTGGCTCGTTCGGGCTCGCTTCGCTCGCCCTCACTCCCCACCAAGCCTGATGACGGCGGGGGGCTTGGGATCAAAGAATCGGATAGTTTTCCTGAATCGGAGAGCAGTGACATTGAGACCTTTCTTTCCCGCCCTCATACAATAAACTATCGGGAGGTCGGTGTCTCAGTCACGTTGACACAGAGGGGGCATCTATTGCGTACTCGTATCGGGCCGGGTTGTCTCTGTCGGTAAACCATCGAATGAGGTCCCAAGTGATAACGACAGCCGCCGAGGGGCAAGCCACACAACTGAAACCCACCACAGACCGCGTAACACGCGAGATATCCACTGCCAGAAATTCGTCTTTTTGCTGCTATTTAGAAGGGTCATGTTACAAACACCGTAGTCGCTGTCTCCTTGTCCCAATGTCTGACCT
>JBASRM010000432.1:0-3143 GCA_049273835.1 Blastocatellia bacterium
GAGAAACGGTGGCCGAGCTGCTCGCAACGTTTCGCGATATCGCCCAGACAGGTTGCGATATTTTGACCGTGGGACAATACCTTGCTCCGAGCCCGAAGCACATACCGATCGAACGATATTACTCGCCCGATGAGTTTGCCTACTTGAAATCTGAAGCGCTGGCGATGGGATTTCGCCACGTGGAATCGGGCCCTCTGGTGCGAAGCTCGTATCATGCGGGCCGGCACACAACAGGCGCTGAGGCAGCTCACTCCGACTACAGTACCGATTCAGTGTTTGCGGAACGAGACTTCAACATCACACCTTTGGTTCAGCTTACAGCGCGACGCGAAGCTAAGGACTAGCGAGGGACCAGGTGCTTATTTCGCGTTGTAGGAGTGAATACACAGGGCCGGTGCATATTCGACCGGCCCTGTTGAAGGTTGGTTACTATTATGCCTTACCGCGGGCGGCAGCTTTTGAAGCCTTGAGCGGGTTTTTGGTCCCGTCTCCCGAACGCGCGGATGCAAGCGCCTTTTCGTGAGCTGCGCAATCGTGCTCTTCTGCTCTAGCCTTCCAGTAGTCGTTTGCCGCTATCCCCTGAGAAAGGTAAGCGACCACCGTGAACGCACTGAAACATTTCGGGCAGCTCAAGCGGACCGCGCGTGCCGAACCTCTTTTAGCCATATCTATCGTTGCTCCTTTCAAAGTAAGTACGCCATGTCGCGAATCGCGCTTGGCACACAAAATTACAGCTTAACAGAATAAGCAGATAGCTTTCAATATTTCTTGCACTTATGAAGAAAAGTTTTTTGGCGGGGAAGCGACCGCTGGCCTACGGTCGACCAAATGGGCGTTTTCTCTTTTGCATGAACGGCGGCAAAGGCGTCGTGTCATCCATCTTGCGCTGAACGCGAATCTCGATAAAGTTTCTTCCGGGCGCGACAGTAGCCATCTGCGTTCCGAGCATTGCGCCGCGCGGGCCAAGCACTGCCACTCGGATGCGATGACCGGCCGTCAGTCCGCAACTCTGGTATCGGCCTCTTTCACCCGTGCGCCCGTTGAAGACAGTAGAAGACCCGCTATCCGGCTGGTCGATCACACCCACCCTGATACCGGCCACGGGCTGCCCGTCAATATCCGTCACCGAGACCAACACGCAAGCGTCGCGTCCGGGAACTTCTGCGGTGCTTGTTGAAGGCGGGGGAGGCGCGGGGGCAACTTGAACCGGTTGCGGCGGCGACTCTTTTTTCTCATCCTTCTCCGCAGCCTTCGTCTCCGCAGTTTTCTTCTGAGCGTCCAGGGCGGCGGCCTCCGCCTCTGCTTTTCGCCGCTCGTCAGCGGTCTTCTTCTTGTCCTCGATGACCTTGCGATCGTCCGTTTGTGCGCTGGGCTCCGCGGGTTTCGCCGGCTCCGGGGGAGCAGGCTGAGTCACCCCCGAAGATCCCGGCGCCGCCGACACCGATTCGATTGGAGTGCGGTTTCGATCGGGGCTTCGAAGGACGAAGTAAGCAGCCGCGGCCAGCGCGAGCAACAGGATCACCACGGCCGCGGCAGCGATTTGCTTACCCCCGCGAGACTCAGGCCTGTCAGCGAAAGTACGGCTCGTCACAGTAGCCTGGGTGAGCGGAAAACTAACCGTCTTGAGCGCTCCAGTTTCTTGAGTGGTTACGGAGACTACGCGTTTGCTGGTCGCGCCTGACGGCGTCGTCGCAATAATCTCGTGGGAGCCAGGCGTGAGCCGTAGAGTGGCTCGGCCATCTTCGCCGGCTTGCGCGACCTGCTCGGACCCGATAAACAACGTGCTGCCGGCGGTGAGACTTTCCACCACAAGCAAGGCTGTCTTAACGTCATCCGCGCTCTGGAGCTTCACAGTGTCGAGTTCGTTTGCGGCTGTGTTCGCCGCGACCGGCATCGCTACCGTCGCCCGAGCGGAAAGCGCCACTTGCAAATCGGTCTGTCGGCCTCCTTCGAGCGAGACGTTGATTCGGTATTCGTTGTATCCTTCCTTCACCACCCGGAAGCGGTGCAGCCCCGCGGTCAATCCGCTGATTAGTATTCTTCCTCTGGAGTCTGACGAACCTCGTAAAATGTCGTCTACGTAGACCTCGGCCGCCCCGGGCGCCGTAGAAATCGCCAGGGGCGTGCTTTCAATGCTTTCAGTAGTGGCATCGGCGTGCATCTCTCTGAGAGCCTTGATGTCGGCAAGCATCTCGTCGGCATTCTGGTAACGTTCTTCAAGACGCTTCGCGGTCGCGCGCAGGGCCACTCGCTCGAGTTCCGGAGGTGCTCCGACCGTTGTGAGGTCCGGCAGCGGCCCGCGTTGATGAAGGTCGCGCATCTCTGCCCAGTACAAGGCGGGATCACTGGACTTGGATTCAAAGGGCGCCTTACCGGTCAATACCTCGAACAGGATTATCCCCGCCGAGTACAGATCCATCCTGGGATCGTCACCAGCCGCGCCGGTCATGCGCTCCGGCGCCATGTAAGCTGGGGTGCCAAAACCCTCACCGGCAAGCGTCAAATTCTCGCCTCCGATCATCCGGGCGATACCGAAATCCAGCACCTTGATTTTTTGGGAGGAGTGGTCGCTCACAAAAATGATGTTGTCGGGCTTCAAGTCGCGATGAATGATTCCGTTGCGGTGCGCGTAACTGACCGCATCCAGCACTTGCGCTAGTATCACGACCGCGCGGTTGGGTTGCATCGGGCCATTTTCATGAATCTCGTCGCTTAGCAGCTTACCCGATATGAACTCCATCACCAGGTAATAGGAGCCGTTGTCCTCGCCGAAGGTGTAGAGTCGGGGGAGATTCGGATGATCGAGGCGAGCCATTGCTACCGCTTCTTGAAAGAAGCGCTGCTTGATGACCTGATTGCGAGTGTGCTTCTTGTGGAGTTCCTTGATTGCGACTACGCGTCCCGGCGTGTTGACATCTTCGGCCTTGAAGACGGATCCGAATCCGCCACTTCCGATGTAATCAATGATCTGATAATTCCCAATGCGTCTGCTTGTGCTCATTTAGCGCTCCACAACGAGTGCGGCAAGGATGAAACTTTCAATCGAGGAGGGCGTCGCCGGCACGCTTCGAGCGGTATTCTCACACAAGCCCCCACCCCCGTCAATACACCACCTTTCACTGTGTCGCGACTCGATAGTAATG
>JBASRM010000440.1:0-10243 GCA_049273835.1 Blastocatellia bacterium
AAACCAAATCTATCGGGCCAATCTAAAACTCCGATGCCATCAGATTCTTCGTTGCTCGGTCCGTTTTGTTAGACCCGCGTCCGAGAATTTTTATCTTAACTCGCTTTCTGCCGAACTGGATTGCTTCCCTGTGTGTCGGAACATACACATCAACGCGGCGACCCTTTATGCGGCCACCGGTATCAGTCACCTTGTACGTTCCGGTGTAAGATCCTGCCCGAAGGTGCACAAGCGTACCCAGAGGCAAGACTCTCGGGTCGGCGGCGATCATTCCGGGTGCCGTATTGACTCCGGATGCGGTGCGCCCTTTCAAACAATAGGCGGTAGCATCGAAATCTATCATTTGATTCTCGGGGTGAAAGTCGGCCGTCGAGGGGACTTTTTGGACGTCTATGTCTAAGGATGATGGCTCACGAGTTGACAGCGAACCAATTTGCTCCGGCCCGCGCTTCGCAGTGATGACGTCCCTGGCGTCGGGCAAATCTTTAAACGAACCTGGAATATCTATGGAATTGAGCTGAGAAGATTTCGAGGCGTTACCTTCCGGATCGTCAGCCGCCAGCACTGTGTCTGGCTTGCTTAGAGAGTTGATAACAATTACCACTGCGAGGACAAACAAACCTGAGTAGATGCCTTTGATGAGGCTCCTGCCGGGAAACCAATACATTCTACCTCCGGATACCTATGAACAACTTGCACCGAACGGAGCGAAGTGGAATCTCACCTCTTTTGCTATCTGGTCGCTCGACCCAATATGGTGCGCTTCAAAACGGAGGTCGAGTATAGCACGTGAAACCGTCAGTCAAGCCTGGGCAAACTTTCATCGGTTTCGCTGGTCGGATTCCTGCACCGATTAGTTGCCGGAGAGAAACGGCTTAACGCCAATCTTGCAATTTTCTTGCGTTTGCAGCACCTTCTCTAAGTGCTGATTCTTGGGGGGCGCGGCAATGTCTGCAGGAGCGAAACACCGTGTACCTAAGCAGGGAGGCTCGCTAATGAAGATAGAAACGAGTGGGATCTACATCGACTATCTCGATAGAGGATCGGGGCTTCCGGTGATCTTCATTCATGCATTCCCGCTCAATCAAACGATGTGGGAGGAACAGGTTTCGGCCCTGAGCGCGAAGTTTCGAATTATAACGGTTGATCTTCGAGGCTTTGGAAATTCGGACGCACCGAAGGTCGCATATGAGTTGGACCAGATGGCGGCTGACGTACACGGGGTTATGTCTTCACTGAATATCGATCGGGCGGTTCTGGTAGGCCTGTCGATGGGCGGATACGTTTCCATGGCGTTCTATCGAAACTATCCCGAAGCCGTTTGCGCGTTGGTCCTGGCAGATACTCGCGCAAGCGCAGATACCCCGGAAGCCCGCGAGCGGCGATTAAGGTCCGCGGAAAAGACTGAACGCGAAGGCGTAACCGCAATCGCAAATGACATGGTGCCAATGCTTCTCGGACGAACCACCCTGGAGACTCGTGCTTCGGTTGTTGATCGAGTGCGCGGGATGATCGAAGTTAACCCGCGGGTCGGAGTAGCAAACGCTCAGCGTGCAATGGCCGCGCGGCGGGATTCAACGTCCCTGCTCGCCGGCATCGATTTTCCGGTGTTGATAATCGTTGGTTCGGAAGACACTCTCACACCGGTTAGCGAAGCCGAGAGTCTGCGCAACGGCATCAGAGGCTCGCGCCTTTGCATCATCGATGGCGCAGGCCACCTTTCGAATTTGGAGCAACCCGAGGAATTCAACACCGCGCTGTCCGACTTTATCGGCTCACTTAGGGAATTCCGTGAATGATGGGGCCAGCAAGACAAGAATCTCTGAAAGGTCCGGGCGGACAGGCGTTGAACGCCGAAACTTCAGGCTCGAAGTCCTTGTTTGGCGACAATCACGAGCTAAAGCGAACCCGAATTTGCAAGTCGGGGTGTACCATCTCGCGTCTCGCGAGTTGCGGTTCTTAGAATAAACCGGCCCGCAGAGGACCAGGTTAGCTCAAAGTCATGGAAACTACCTTCGCCCAATGTCTGTTTCTAAATATTGTCTTTGGGCACCAAATGTCGTGGACAACTAGTCGGGTTTCGCATAGAATCCGGCTGGTTTGAGCCCGGAAAGCGATCAAACCGAGGGTACCGAAGGACCTGCTATCCATCATGTTCGACCCTCGACTAAGCCGAAGACTCGAAGCCGAAGTGCTTCTTTCGCAACGCCGGCCGATAACATGAATGCGCCAACCGGCGGTTTCCCGATTTTACTAGAAGAGAATGGGAGGAACCTCACATGAAAAGAGTGTTGTTCAGTTTGCTTGCGTTGAGCCTGGGATTGATTTCTGTGGCGTGCCCGCGAACACCGTCCCCTAACCAATCGATGGCCCCCCAGGCGGCGGCGGTGAATAAACAGGCAAGGATCACGGTCACCTATGTCCCCGCGACCACAACTACTCCTGCAAAGCTTACGATTGATGCGCCGGAAGATGGCATCAAGATATCGAAACAGAATCAGGATACGATCAAATGGAAGGTCAAGTATGACGGGCCCAACTCATCGAACCCGGCCCTTATTACTTTGGACGAATTCACTAACGTGGATGATTCCAGCGACAAGAATCCTTTTGGGAATGGATCGGCCAACCAAAATCAGTTCAAGTTCGAACCCACATCCAACGGTGGGGAAAAGACTGAAGACACTCAACCGGCTAATAAAAAGGGTAGTTTCAGGTTCACTATCACCGTCACGCTGCCAGACAACGGTCCGATCATCAAAGTTGATCCTGTCGTAGTGATCGACAATTAGCCATGTGGGTCGCTCTTTGTCTTATCCGTGGCAGCGAATAGCAGTTTATAGCCCGGACTATTTCGAAGAATTTCCAGATCGGGGTCGTGCTCCGCCTCAGCGCGGCTATAACCGCTATCCAGTGCCTTTTCTAGCAATTCGAGGGCTTGATCTGGATGGCCGGTAATCGCAAAGACAACCGCCTTCGCATACATTAGGGTGATGTTGTTGGGCTCAATAGCGACGGCACGTTCGATAGTATCGAGCGCTTCGCGTTGCTTGCCTAGTTTCGCGTCACAGTTCGCCTGCAGCGAGAGCAATACAGCGTTTTCGGGATCCACAGCTAAACGTTCTTGCAGCAGCACAGATGCGGTCCGGAACTGTTCTTCCGCCTCAGTGGTGCGCTTCATACGAAGATAAGCATCTCCTAGATTTCGGTATAGAAGATGGTCTCTCGGATCGAGCTTGATAGCCGCCGAATACGCTGATATCGCATCGCTGTCTTGTCCCAGGTAAAAGTAGTCAGTGCCCAGATTTGTATAAGATGAAGCATTTGGATAAATCTCAATAGCTCGCTTGTGCATCGAGATGGCTTCATCATATAAACCGAGAAGAGTGTATATTCCGCCAAGCGTGTTATAGCCAACGTAATTGTCAGGCTGAATCGTTATCACGCGACGAAACTGTTCGGCCGCGTCTCGATAGCGCCCGAAGAAGTAATAGCAGACTCCTAGCCTATTGTAGTTCTCCCAGTAGCCCGGTCGAATTTGTATGGCCTTTTCGAAACATTTTATCGCTTGGTCCATTTCGCCTTTTCGCTGCCAGCAGCGCCCGAGCCATTTATAAGCGTCGTCGTTCATCGGCTGAAGGCCACTGGCACGCTCGAACTCTCCTATCGCGCTGTCTATTCTTCCGGTGGCGTGATAAAGGATGCCCAGAGAGATATGAACCTGCGCCTGTTTTGGATCAAGCACGAGCGCCTGATCGCACGCGGAGATTGCCTCGTCCACCCACACGCTGTCATGGGTGACCTGATACTTCTGCCAGTAGGCTTCTCCAAGTCCCGCATACGCCAACGAGAAATCGGGGTCGAGGCGCAGTGCCTCCTCAAACATCTGGACCGCAAAGTCGATGTTCTCTTTCACGTCGGATCGTTCGAGGAACGCACGGCCTCTGGAGTAGAACTCGAATGCGTCGATGTTGGTAGTCGCCGGTCTCGCAATATCATCGCGGACTTCGCTCGATATGCTCAGCTTCAACGCCTCTGCGACGCTTTCGCAGACTGCGTCTTGAAAGCTAAACAGATCGGCCGGGTCGCCTCGATATTGAGAGCCCCAGATCACACGCCCGGTTTCCACATCCGTGAGCCGCGCCATCACCCCGATCATCTGGCCTGCGCGCATAATCTCGCCTTCAAGCAGGATTGTGGCGCCAAGCTCCTTCGCGAGTTGGTGTACGCCGCGGCCTTCCTCATCCACCCGGCCCGCACCCGCCGACTTCGATAGAACCGACAGTCCCTTGATCTTCGCTAGGTCCGTGGTTATGGCGTGGGCTAGGCCGATGCCGATATATGAGCTGCTATCGTCCGACCCAACCGTCTGAAGGGGCAACACCAGAAGGGTTGGGGGAACGGCGGCTGCCTTTGACGAAGATCGCAGCGCGGCTGCCAGACTGGCAGAGCGACGGCCGCTTTCCGCCGGCGGCAGCTCGATCGTGGGGCTGCTGCCACTAGATGCGCTCGCCATCGGTTGAGTATCCCGTTCCAGAGACGCGATCGCGCGCTTTGCGTCCGCAAACGACGAGTAGCGATCGTTACGGCTTTTTTCAAGAAGTCGCGCAACCACATCCTTTATCCCGCGCGGTAGTTCCGTTGGAACTGTGCCGATCTCGAGCGCCGGGTCTTTGAGAATGGAAGCTGCGACTTCGAACGAGTTCGCGCCTCGAAACGGTAAATCCCCGGTTATCATTTCGTGCAACACAATGCCAAAAGAAAAAATATCCGTTCGCTCGTCAAGCGTCTCCCCACGAAGCTGTTCCGGCGACATGTAGGACAGCGTACCCATCACTGTGCCTGATTCGGTCAGACTCTCCGCCGCCGTAACGCCGCCCATCTTGGGAGTTGCCGAAACAGTTTTGGCCAATCCGAAATCAACCAGCTTCACTCGTCCGCGATCTGTAAGCAGGATGTTCTCAGGCTTGATGTCACGGTGAATGATTCCCCGAGAATGAGCTTCTACGAGCGCATCGCAAGTCTGCATCGCGATTTCGAGAACTGCCTCAGGTTTGAGATCGTTCTTCGATATCATATCGCGCAGGCTCCGTCCTTCGACGTATTCCATCACGATATAGGTATGCTCATCGGTCTCACCGATCTCGTAGATGGTCACAATGTTGGGATGATTGAACGAAGATGCCGCTCGCGCCTCGCGCAGGAACCTCGACTCTCCAACCGCGGTGAGCTCGCCTTGCTTGGACATCACCTTGATCGCAACCGTCCGAAGCAGCGCGAGGTCTTCGCCTTTGTACACCTCGCCCATTCCGCCCGCGCCAAGCTTTTCAATGATCCTGTATTTAGATAAGCCGCCGATCGCTTTCATCTCTTGCCACTGGCGCGGCGAGCGCCGACGAGCAGGATTAGTTTACCGCTCGGCCAACGTCGTCCATCTCCGCCCATCGCTACAACGGAGGTCGTCATCGAGATTTGGGCGTTGGATCTAAATCGGAGAGAGTCACAGAATAGGCACCAGGAGCCGATTACGCGGCATCGGTTCGGAAACAATGCGGAGGCAGATCAAACGACCTCCGGCCAGCGGCGTATCTTTGTGCCGATATGGGAGGTACCCTTCCGGCCCCGGCCCGACCTAGCTCTCTGATGCGTCCCCGAGTCGACGACCAATTTGATCTCTCAAAGACTCTTCGGACTCTTCGGAGTGGGTGCGTGACAACTCTGCCGTACCATCATCCTTGAGCGTCGACAGCATAGCACAGAAGCGAATGGGTCATGAAGCGGTACTTGCTTTGTTAGGTTGGAGCCGTCAAACACCGGATTGAAACAAGACTCAGGTAGGCTTAATTGCTAGTGTTCGTTCCCCTGCTATCTATGACAGTTCGGCGTAACCGCCGCGATAGTAAGCCAAAGGCTTGTGGTCGCCGACGCTGGTGGACTCGACCTCGCCCACTATTATGGTGTGATCGCCGCCGGGGTACGCGTGTACAACCCGGCACTCGATGTGAGCAAGAGCGCCGTCGAGGAGCGGAGCGCCACTGACGCCTTGCTTGTAGCCCGCGCCGTCAAAGCGCTCTTCGTCCTTTGAAGCAAATCGGCGGGAGACATGTTCTTGATCTGCCGCCAGAATATTCACCGCGAAGTGACTCCCCTCCGGCAGGCAGCCGTGTAGCGATGCGTTTTTGTCGATGCAAGCCAGCACCAGCGGGGGTTCTAGTGAAACCGATGAGAACGCGCTCACAGTAATGCCGGCGGGCCGCTTGTCACTGTCCAATGCAGTAACCACCGTCACACCACTGACGAAGCGGCTCAGCGCTGTCCGAAACTCATCCTTGGTGACTGTCATTTTTGTGACCTGTCCGCTCGTCTCCATGCTTTCCCAAACCGCGACCACGGCCAAGCGTGTTATTTCTTTTTGTACTTGTCTATGAGCTGCTGCAACCCGTCAAGCGACCCGTTATGACGATACTTGTAATAAGCCTGAAGGTCCTGCAGGAGTTGATCATGGAGCTGTTGGTACGCGGGGTTGCCCTCAGACAGCGCAATCGCGTGAGTGTACATATCTATCACTTCATCGAGTTTGCCGTGCGCCTGCGTTAAAACTGTGTCCTTCATCGGGCCCGCGGAAAGCGCCTTATGCTGCTGAGCAAGCTGCTGATAATCATCATTGAGCATCGTGCCGAGCAAAACGTATGTGAACGGATCGGTCTCGTTTAGCGACCTCGCTTTATCGAGCTTAGCCCGGGCTTCAGATTTGTTGCCGGTCATCAGGGAAAGCATTCCCATGGATTGATAAAGCGTGGGCAACCACCGAGTCTGAAACTCGCTCCATCGAGCGTCATCAAACGTATCCGGCTTCTTGCCAGACTCGATTAGTTCAATCGCCTTCGCTCCATATTGCTGACTTTGCGGCACAAACTTCGAATTGCTCTTCTTTGCCTGCTCGACTCCCACAATCGCGGCCTGCGTTAGAACGGCCAGGTCATTCGGGTTCTTTGCCAAATAAGCTGCCGCGACGCGGAACCCATCATCAAGGCGGTTCGCATTAAAGTAAGTGTCCAGTAGAATGGGCTCAATTACCTCGGCGTCACTGGGCTCTTTAAACACCGTCAGCAAAGCCTCCAGCTGGGTGATTCTCTGTGTCTCATCGGGCAGTTTGCCTATCTCCTGCGCGAGGTAGCTCGTAACCTTCGGTCGCAAAGTGCTTTTTGGAAACTTCTTGACGAATTCTCCCGCAGCAGCAAGCTTGGCCGGAGCATCCGGCGCTGCCTCGATCTTAGCCATCGCCTTTTGCTCCCCTTCCGATGGAGCGTTTGCTTTCGCTTTGTTGCCGGTCTGGTCCTTGTTCTGTCCAGCGTATTGGTGATGGGCCGGCCAGGCGGACGTCGTCGGACCTGCGGCCGCCATCGCCGAGAAGGTGCACACCAAGGCCGCCTTCATCATATGAGATGGTAGGAATTTCATTGCTGACCTCATTGTTCGTAGTAGTCGGAGTTTTGTGGAGCATTCCACCGCGAGCTTGATATTGTGCAGGATCGTTGAGGAAATTGGCAAGGCGGGTCAAGTCGCGTGCCGAACCAGTGGATACACCAAAAGCATCAGGCAACGCGGAGCCCGAGCAACCGAGTCTCACGCATTAGGATGATCAAAAATTCTTGTGTCGCCGCTATCGAGACGACTAATATTCCCAAAGGAGTTTTAAAGCCGGAACCCGCCCGCAATCGGAGGAGTAGTCATGAAAATCAAGTTTGCCGCACTCGTTCAAGCGCTGGCGTTGACAGTCGCATCGGCCGCATCCGTTTTTGCCCAGGACTGGGACCACGCCGTTTCGTTATTCAACCAGAAGCAGTACCGTCCCGCGATTCGCGAGTTTCACGCTCAGCTCAAAGCCAATCCTGACGCCTGGCAATCCTGGTACTACATCGGCGCCAGTCACTTCGAGCTCCAAAGTTATGATGATGCGATTGACGCTTTTCAAAAGTACCTCAAGAGTGCCGAAAAGGACGACAAAGTCCAGACCGCCGGGAACTATTTTATCGGAATGTCTTTTTATCAAACTAAACAATACGATAAGGCGATACCCGCGCTTGCTCGTTACATCGCGCTCTCAGATAGAACCCAGCAGAAGGTCGAGACCAGGGCTCGCGCGGCGTTGGGTCGCTCTTACATCTTCACCAATCGGTTCAGCGAGGCTGTGCCTGTGTTGACGGCCGCGGCGGCGGAGATGAAAACCAATGCCACGAACTATTACTACATCGGATTCGCGCAGAACAAGCTTGGGCACTCCGATCAGGCTATAGCCGCGCTCAACCAGGGTTTGGCCATCGATCCAAAGGATGCAGATTCACTGGCGCTTCTTGGTGATATCTACTTCTCTCAGCTTCGCCAGAATCCTACAATGGCCCGGCAGGTTATTTCGATCGGCGAACGGTTGATTTTGGTTCGCGATGATGAACGCACGTGGGGCTTACTCGGCCAGGCTTACTTGTTCGATAAACAGTACCCGAAGGCCGCTCCGTTGCTCGACAAGTTCGCACGGGCCCACGCCGACTCCAGCGCTGCGTGGTACAACCTTGGTGTAGCTCTTTCGCGCTCTTCGCAATGGAAGCCGGCAATAGAGGCTTTGGAAAAAACGGTCAAGCTCGCGCCCGCAAATACGGCGGCACTTTTGGAGCTTGGTTACGTCTACGAAAGCGATAAACAGTACGAAAAGGCGCTGGTTGCATACCAGCACGCCTTCGATGCGTCGGGTCAACGCGACGAAACTGCGCGCGCGGGCATAGATCGCGTGAAACAAGTAAAACCACAGGGCCAGTGATGCGTGATGGGTCAGGTGCCATAGGCATTGGCCTGTTCGCTATAGGCTGGGCGCTCAGAGACTGTTGATCTCCTTATGGAGTCACGAAGAATACGTCCCACGCCCAGCGGCCCACTTGTGCGCCGTGCGCGTCATATACCTTGGCGCGGTAGCGGAAGCGGTTACCGTATTGGTCGGTTCGTTTTGATTCTTTGTACTTAAGACTGATCGCATGAACTCCTTGCTGCGGCAAGGTGTGCAGCTCGCTGAACTCGGAGATGCCATTGTGATTGGTGTCTTGCCATAACCGTAGCGAAGAAAAAATAACATCACGGCTATTAATCAGTCCGTCATCATTCCCGCCGTTCACTGGTTTATCGTACTCTTCAAGCGCAAGGAAACCATTTGGAGTGGAAGAAGCCGGCTGCGGCGTGAAATTCCCGAATAGTTCTGCACCGTTATTAATTGTTCCATTGCCGTTGCGATCAAGAACAAGGAACGCATCATCGGAGGCGCTCGAAGTCCAGGAGACGTGTTCAGCAATATCATCGCTATTGAGATCGAAACTCACCCCACCTGCCGCATTCGTCAAACTAAAGCCATCTCCATCTATGTCAACTAAGATGGGAGACGGACAGCAGCCGTAGTACTCAGGTGACTCAATTGCAAAGGCATCACAGCTAAAGTTGGGGCAGTTTGGCTCCCCGCCGCTGCCACTGCCCTCGTCGCTATCACACCAAGGTATGTCCCGGTGTACGTTTGCCGTAGAGTACCATGAACATTCTCCAAATTGATTATAGACTGTTTGCACTATTCTTCCCGCGTTATCGCAGAGCATCACAGGTTGACAATTGGTTTTCCCTTTATAAGTGGTTTGCTGAAAGAAACCATTGCCCCATTCTGCCGGCCAATATGAAGCCCAGCATTGATCAAATTGATAGTTTGACGAAAAGCACGCCGTCGTATTACAGCACTCACCATTTTCTCCTACGTAAAAATCATGACCGTTAGGAAGGCCAGGCCATACCAACCGATATTTCGATTGTTTATTATTCCAGGGTGGGTCCTGATGCCCCACATTAAACAAGTACCAGCAGTCGAGAAGTTCGTCTGTGGGACCTGTGACTGTCGGAGTGCAGTCGGCATGCACTTGGTACACGCACAATGAGAATGCTAAGAAGAGTAATGTAATTCTTTTCATTGCTTCCTCTGCAAGCAGCGCGAGTACGCAAGCCAGCTATCACTCCACGTAAATTCCAGCTCAAACCTAAGACCTAAAGCTTACGGATGATTCCTTCGTAGTATTCAACAAGATCAAGTAAACGCTGTCGAAACGATAGCGACTGATTCACCAATTGAGCAGTATTGTCATGATGTTTTTGTAGGTCCTGAATCTCACGAACTATGCGCATTCTCTCGTCACGGGTTCCGAAATACATATTGTATAGC
>JBASRM010000441.1:0-10014 GCA_049273835.1 Blastocatellia bacterium
GTGCCGAGTGATGCGTCGGCGAGCTGATTAATGAATGCTACATAATCGTCATCAACGCTCGCCCATCTGGCTCGGACCGATTCGACTGTAGGAAAGTCGGCCGGATTCAATAAGGCCTTTGGCGATGTTCCCTTCCATCTCTCAAGCCAGATCCACTCGGCTGCAAGCGTGTGGCTAAGCGTGTCCCGCAGCGAACGATGGCTGCTCTTCAGGTCCTTTGTGAAATCTTCTACAGTCAGTTTCGAAGCAGCATCGAGCATCCGGGCATTGGCCCATCGATTGTATTGAAAGAGGTAATCGACTTCATGCTTGTTCATGGTTCTCTCTCTAATTAACCTGGTCCCGGCTGACTATGTAGCACCGGTTGACCACGACCGGATCGGCCGGCCTTTCTGATCGAGCCTCGGTAGGAGCTCTAGCGATCGAGTCGACCACATTCATGCCTTCAATCACCCGTCCGAATATGGAATACTGCCCGTCAAATCCGGGCTGCGCAGCTACGCAAATGAAGAACTGGCTGGTGGCACTGTTAAAGTCATCGCCCCTTCGCGCTGCGGAGACTATTCCTCGCTCATGCTTCATCATCGAGAATTCTGCGGGCACGGTCTTTTGTCCCTTTTGACCCTGGCCCCACGTGGCCGGATCACCGTTTATCGTATTCGGATCACCGCCTTGAATAGCGGTGATCTTGTTTTTGTCTTTTACGATCCGGTGAAACCGGGTTCCGTCGTAAAACCCTTCTCGCGCAAGTTCCTTGAAGTTTTCGACGTGTTTCGGTGCGACCGGCAGGAACTCGAGTACGATCCTCCCGTAGCTGGTTTCCAGCACCGCAACTTCATTGTCATTCACCGCCTTGGGTCCGCATGCACCCGGGCCGAGCAACACCAGGACCAATGCGCACCTGAAAAACGCAGATGTGATATTCATGAATCTCGAACCCTCACCCTTCAAGCGCTTTCTTCAACACTTCATTGACGATCTGAGGATTTGCTCGTCCGCCGCTCAGCTTCATCACCTGTCCAACGAAGAAGCCAAACAGTGCCGTCTTGCCCGCTCGATAGTGCTCGAGTTGCTTCGGATTAGAAGCAATCGCCTGCTCGACAAGCAGGCCTATCGCGGCCTTATCGGAGACCTGCGAGCCGCCCAGCTGCCGAACGATCTCCTCAGCAGATCGTCCGGAGCTATACATCCTCGCAAGGACATCCTTCGCCATCTTTCCACTGATGCCCCCGTTGTCGATCATCTTGATCATCTCCGCCAGCGATTCCGCACTGACCGGCGAGGCGCTGATGTCCGTAGCCGTGGACTTCATCTCGCGCATTAGCTCGTTCAGGATCCAGTTAGCGGCCGCTTTGGCGTTTCCACAAGCACTGGCCGCCGCTTCGAAGTAATCGGCCATAGCGCGAGAATCCGTTAGTTGCACCGCATCATCAAACGACAATTTGTACTGTTCAACAAAACGCTGCCGGCGGGCTTCAGGAAGCTCAACCATCTCGGCTCGTAGCTTCTGTAACTGGTCTGCCGGAATGACCAGGGGAGGCAAGTCCGGCTCAGGAAAATAGCGATAGTCGTGTGCTTCTTCTTTTGAGCGCATCGAGTAAGTCTTCGCTTCGCGCTCGTTCCACAACCTTGTTTCCTGGACAATCGTCTCACCTTGTTCGATCAACGCAATCTGCCGATCAATCTCATATTCGAGCGCCCTCTGAAGAAACCGGAACGAATTGAGGTTCTTCAGCTCGACCTTAGTGCCGAATCTTTCGGCGCCACGGAGCCGGACGGACACATTGGCGTCACAACGCAAACTTCCCTCTTCCATATTACCGTCACACACATCGATGTATTGAAGCGCGCGGCGGACATACTGCATGTAGTCATAGGCTTCCCACGACGAGCGAAAGTCCGGCTCCGAAACGATCTCGGCAAGCGGAACACCGCTTCGGTTCAGATCGACATAGGACTTCGTCGCATCGGGGATCCCCTCGTGAAGCGATTTGCCGGCGTCCTCTTCCAGGTGAAGGCGGGTGATTCCAAAGCTCTTGACCTTCCACTCAACGGCGTGGCCGGACTCGGTTCGGGCCGATGTTGATATCTGGACCTTGCCGCGTTCTGCGAACGGCCGGTCGTACTGAGAGATCTGGTAGCCTTTGGGCAGGTCCGGATAGAAGTAGTTCTTCCTGGAGAAGATCGACACAGGATTGATGGTCAGATTAAGCGCGAGCGCGGCCCGGCCGGCCATCTCGATCACGCGACGGTTGAGCACCGGCAAAGCGCCAGGCAGCCCCAGACAGACCGGGCAAGTATTGGAGTTTGGTTCGTCCCCGAACCGGGTCGAGCACCCGCAAAAGATTTTCGACTCGGTCTTGAGCTGTGCATGAATCTCGAGGCCGATTACCACCTCATATTTGTCTCTCATAGCTGGCCACGTCTGCGAGTTGAGCGAAGTATAGCGGTCTGCTTGCGCCAGTCTAACCATGATCAGAAGTAAGCCAAGTCCCTCATGTAATCGAGGCGGCATCCCTCAGGAAGTCACCCGTGAGCGGAGATCAACCAATCACAGCTTAATGACCATCCACCAGCGCATAATCTCCCATTCTGCGCCTGGCAAGTTTGTTCATACGTAACTCCGCTTGAGGCGCCGCAGTTCTGAGCTTTCCAAGCAACTTGCTCATTGCGCTCGCTCTGCTCAACGCACGGTGCATCTTTGCGATGCTCATCGTGTTAGTGATTTCCAGATCGACGTTCGAAATCGCGATTTCAGAAAAGGCTCCCTTTACCTTGAGACTCATTCCGCCGAAAAGGTCTGCCGCCACTTCGATCTCACGCACCCGGGCCCAGGGGATAAAGCGCCGCTCGCGGCCGGCGCGTGATTCTCTCAGCCCCTCTTCATTCAACTCGATGGTGTGGCTTGCTTCTCGCTTGAACGCCCAGAGCATCGCTCCGTACCCGAGCCACATCATCAAGACCGGAATAAAAGCCAGGATTGGGAAGATGATCTCGTCCAGAACGTCATCCAGATCGGACTCAGTGATGATCGCCAGCGCGGCGCCCATCCCGCCATAGAGCACGGTCAGCGACATCACGACTATTCCGAAGGACCTCGCGTACAAATAGCTTCCCTGCCGCTTGATTAGTATTCTGTCCAACGTCTAACTGAATTCCCTTCTCTGAGAACTTACGCTGGTAAATTATATCAGGATCAACTTCAAAAGGAATCTTCACTGCGAGAACCGGCGGGGTCTGTTATCATATTTGTTTCGACTTAGCTCAGCGAGGATAACATGCAGTCACGAGAAGATATTCGCAACATCGCAATCATTGCACACGTCGATCACGGGAAGACTACGCTGGTTGACGCGATGCTGAAACAGTCAGGCTTGTTTCGGGCAAATGAAGCCGTCATCGAGCGCATGATGGACTCGATGGATCTGGAGCGCGAGCGCGGAATCACGATCATGGCAAAGAACGCTTCAGTGCACTACGGCAACGTGAAGATCAATATCGTCGATACACCCGGACACTCTGACTTCGGAGGCGAGGTCGAGCGCGTGCTCATGATGGTTGACGGAGTGATGTTGCTGGTCGACGCCAGCGAAGGCCCGCTTCCGCAAACGCGTTATGTTCTTTCAAAGGCGCTCGCGCAAAAGCTGCCCTCGATCGTGGTCATCAACAAGATCGACCGGCAGGATGCACGCGCCGAGGAAGTGGTCAGCGAGGTTTTCGATCTGTTTATCGACCTCGACGCGACTGAAGAGCAAAATGACTTTCCGGTGATCTACACCGTCGCCCGCGACGGCATCGCGAAGCACGAACTGGCGGACCAAAGCACCGACCTCCGCCCGTTGTTCGATCAAATATTGACCACCATTCCGCCGCCGGCCGCGCCAGTCGCCGGAGTGCTGCAATTGTTAGTAGCGAATCTCGACTACAACGACTATGTTGGGCGGCTAGCGATCGGACGCATCTTTTCCGGCGCAGTCGCGGTCGGGGATCAAATATCAATATGCAAGCTGGACGGAAGCATCGAAAAAACTAAAGTCACCAAGCTTTATGCTTTTGAGGGCATGAAGCAGACGCCGATCGAACACGCGGAAGCAGGTGAAATCGTCGCCCTGGCGGGCATCGAAGACATCTACATCGGTGAGACGGTTTCGTCGGCCGATGACCCGCAGCCCCTGCCGCGAATTACCGTCGATGAGCCGACCATTTCGATGCTTTTCAGCGTCAATACTTCTCCGTTCGCAGGTCGCGACGGAAAGTATGTCACATCACGAAAGCTCAGAGAACGTCTCGACAAGGAGGCGCTAGCCAACGTCGCAATTCGAATCGAGGAGACCGATACGATGGACACCTTCAAAGTGTCCGGACGCGGAGAGCTTCAACTGGCGATCATGATCGAGATGATGCGCCGCGAGGGCTACGAGCTTCAGGTCTCGAAGCCTGAGGTGATCACCAGGAAGACGGACGGTCAGACTCTGGAGCCGATTGAGCTCACAGTCATCGATTGCCCCGAGACTTTCATCGGGGTGGTGACCGAAGCGCTGGGACGGCGGCGCGGTCGAATGACTAAGATGATCAATCACGGAACCGGCCGAGTAAGAATGGAATTTGAAGTTCCGTCGCGCGGACTGATCGGATTCCGAAGTGAGTTCCTGACCGACACTAAAGGCACCGGCTTGCTGAACACGATCTTCCTGCGATGGGATGAGTGGCAGGGAACAATCTCGCAGCGGATCAGCGGCGCTCTGGTGGCCGACCGGCCCGGACCGGCAACGACCTACGCGCTCTACAACCTGCAGGAACGCGGAGAGCTTTTCGTCAGACCCGGGACCGGCGTGTACGAGGGCATGGTTATCGGTGAAAACGCGCGCGACGTCGATCTTGACGTTAATGTCGTGAGAGAGAAAAAGCTGACCAATATGCGCGCTTCGACCGCGGATGAGGCAATGCGGCTGGTGCCGTTCCGCGAACTCTCGCTCGAACAGGCGCTTGAGTTCATAAGAGAAGACGAGCTTGTCGAAGTGACCCCGTCATCAATCCGCATGCGCAAAAAGATTCTCGCTTCAAATCAACGCCCCAAGGGTCGGGCCACCGAGGCGCCGTAGACTATCTAGTCTGCGGCTCGAGTTACCGTCGACTGCTAGTCCGCGGTCAGTCTTCAGTCTACCGTACCAGGATCACAGTTCGAGAAGGGTTGCTTACCTCTTGCTAAAAGCGCGGGCCCTCAACAAGAGTGGGGGCAAGCCTCCCTTCCCGACCTGTAATCCTTCCGGAACTACCATCTATTTCGCGTAATAGCCTTTTCGAGTTCGCACCGCTGCGTCTGATCGATTCACCTGCACTCTGACTCGCCGGAACGTGCCGTCTCTTTCCGGGTTTGTCGGATAATAACCGACGCTGTAAACAGTGCGAATTGCCGCCGCTACCTGCTTATAAACCCCGGACAAATCGCTTGCCTTCTCAGCCTTGAACATCTGACCGCCGCTCATTTCGCCAACTCTCTCGAGTTGGTCGCGAGCAATTGCATACGCTTCCGAAGAGCTGTTGCCGCGCTCGAAGACCTCCTCGTACTCGGTGTCCAAATAAATTGGAAACACGATCACATCGGCTTCTTCGAGCTTGTGCGCGAGTTGATTGAACGACACCCGGCTCTGCATCGGGTTGTAACGATCGAGCGAACTATCCACACCGTCCGTCATCACGACGATCGCATTGCGCTGCCCGCGCGTCCCGCGAAGAGTATCGACCAGCGAAAACCAGAGAGCTTCGTAAAACGCCGTCCCGCCCTGTGATCTGTCAATCATTTTGATCCGGCGCTTGAGCTCATCGCGATCACTCGTCAACTGAGACACCACGCGAATCTCGTCGGTAAACGTCACCACTGCTACTTTGTCCTGCGGGCCCAGCACCTCAACAAAACGAAGAGCCGCGGACTTCACGATATCCAGTTTGTCCTTGATCGAGCCCGAAAGATCCAACGCCAGTACCAGATTGAACGGCGCTGCTGTCGGCTGGAAAAACTCGATTTTTTGTGGCTCGCTATTCTCCGCGACCTCGAAGTCCTCCTTCTTCAAATTCCCCAAGGCCGCACCGGCTCGATTGGTTACTGAAACGTTCAAGTTGACGAGAGCCGCCTTGAGCACGATCGCATCTTCGTCTGAGCTTTTTGCCGTTCTTTCCGGATCGACGGCTTCTGCCGGAACCGATGAATCATCCGGGCGGCTCCGATTCAGTTGTGGCGGCGAGCCTCTCCTCGAACCTGTGGAAGCGCTCTCGCCCTGTTCGCGCTCCGTGTCAGACCTTGTCGTCACATCCCCACGTGAATTCGAGCTGACTTGATCGGACCGCTCTATCCGATCCGAATTTGCGCCCGAGGATCTCCGCGTCGGAATCCCCGCGGATTGGGCTTGCGTCGAGTCATCGCGCGGATCGAATACCGAAGTGGTATCCCGCGAAGGCCGGGGAGGCTCGTTCGCGGGGATGATCCTGACCCGCAATCCCGAGTTGCCGCCGCCGGTATCACGCGACTGGCGATCGCGCTCCAGCGGTCCCACTCGCGAATGGGTCGTCCCATCATTTGCGCGATCGCTCCCGGCGAACACGACCGAACCGCTTGCCGGGTAGCTCGGAGCGCTCGATTGAGTTGACGGGGAGCCTTTAGCGGAAGAGCGGTCATTGCCGCGAAAGTCTTTATCGTCTTCGGCCTGATCAAACACCGAACCCCTCGGCTCGGCAGACACGCTCGGAGCCGAGTTCGAGGGAATTATTCGAGCGTTGAGTCCGGAGTTTCCCCCGCTTGTGTTTCGTTCGCTGCGCGGCCGAACAAAAGGCCCGATGGTGGTTGTCGAGCTGGCGTCGTCACTTCGATCGCTTCCCGCAAACCCAACCGAACCGTTGCCCGCGGCCGGCCGCGAGTTACCGCCGCGTGGGTTTACGGCGGAATCCCCACGGTTAGGTGGATTGGCCGGCGAGCGCCCGGATAAGCCTGGCGTTTCGGAAACGACGCTACCGGCGTTCTCTTGCTCCGGCGAAGCAATCATCGGGGATTGCGAGCCTGCGTAAACCTGAGTGCCTTTATTCGGCAGCTTAGCCACCGCCGAGCCTGGCGTGAGCGTTATGTTTCCACTTGTACTGCTCAAGATTATTTGAGCGGAGCCGCTTCCAAGCTGTCCCTGAAGACTTCGTGTTCCTGTTCGCTCCATGCCGGCAAGCGGAATTGTTGTGCGCACGGTCCCAAGTTGCGAACGCATTGCAACTCTGGCGTCATCATTCGACGGCAGGCGATATGCAATATTTCCGCTGGTGGTCTCGACCACCGCGCTTGCCAATGCCCCGCTGAGGTCGACCGGCCATGAGCCACCGGTCGACTGAAGCCGCGCACTGCTCGGCAGGTACACCGTCAGATCGATCCGGCCGGCTCCCTGTCTGCACTGGATGATGATCGAGTTCTGGGCGCCCATCAGAACCAGTTCACCTGGCTCGATCGCGCTTCCGGCGGGAAGCTTCTTCTCCGCGACGATGCGTACCGTCTCCTGTTCCCACGATTCGATGCGCGTCGCTCCGCGGGCGTTCTCAACTGAGACTTCGCCGCCGGGCTTCAGAGTAAAGGTCTCAACGCGAAGCGCCGAGCCTTGTGCACGAAGCGTCGGTGCTGCCGCGCTAATGACAAACGTAAAGAGAAGAAGTGCGCGAACGCCGGCGTAAGCACGCCGGTTTCTGGGGGCTGAAGTTTTCATGACTACCTCCTGCTAGACTGACCGATGACCCTACGTAATCGCGGCTACTTTTCAAACTTGTTCGCCGCAACTTTGAATGGACGATGAATCGATTCTCGTATAACCACCAAGGCCAGTCAAACAAAGAACTTGTCACCCATTCAGGTGCCCTTTGACGCAGCGCGTTCAATTCGGGTAGAACCGGAAATCAGGTCCAGAACGGATTGTTTTGGGAGAAGTGGGACGGGTGCAGGGTGCCGGGGTAAGCGGATAGAATGCGCAACCTGTACGGGCGTCACTCGGTGGGCGCCCCTTGTTGGCAATCGAAACTGGTCTGAGAAACGAGGGCGCCCCGACTGAGGGACGCCCGTACAGGTTCTATCACTGCGTGAGTGACAAGGTACCAGCGAAGGCTGTTGCACGACTCTAGATGGTTGGTTTCCCTGTTCCGTTTGGCCGCGCGTTATAACCGCGGCGATGACGCACCGCGATATCGTCACGACCCTTTACCGATACGCGAACGGAGCGATAGCCGCCTTTGGACAGAGGGTTTGTCGGATAGTAACTCACGACGTAGACGTGCCGGAGCTCTTCAGCGATTCTATTTGCGACTCGACTCAAGTCACTGATCTTCTCAGCGTCGTAGACCGGCCCGCCTCCTGCTGCGGTTACGTCCGCCATGAAATCTCCGCCTCGGCCGCCACGACGAGGCCACGACTGGGTCACGGCGCTGTTCGCGGTTGGCGCCCAGTTCGACATCCGGAACGGGCCGCGGCGGCGGCGTGGCCACGGAAACGGAAATGGAAACGGAAGCTGAACTCCAGGTATTGGACTGCGCGGCCAGGACGGTACGTTGATTCCGCCTCGGCCGCCGTTGCCCGGATAGCGCAAACCGTAAACCAACACATCGGATTCCGCTACAATGTTGACCGCGTCATCGTAGCTCGCTCGACCGCTCGTAGTATCTTCACCATCGGAAAAAAGAATCAGCGCCTTGCGACCCTCGACATTCCGCAGCTTGCGCTGGACAGCTTCGAAGACCGCGTCGTACACGCTCGTGCCGGACCCGGTATCCGCTTTTCGAATGGCCCACTCCAGTTCGCGGCGGTCGCTGGTGAAATCGCTTAAGTAATGAATGCTGCGGTCAAACGACGCGACCATCACCCGGTCCTGCCCTCGCAACTGGCGCACGAACGCGATTGCGGCATCCTGAATGTCCTGGACGTTTCCTTGTACGCTGGGACTTACGTCCAAAAGAAGCACGACGCTAAAAGGCACCTCCTCGGTCCCAAACGAAGCGATCGTCTGTTGAACTCCGTCCTCATAAAGCGCAAAATCGCGAGCGCTCAACTGAGGGATGTAACGGCCCGACCGATCGCTGACCAGCAACGGCATGTTGACCAGCGTAGACTCCAGCTTGATTACTTCGTCATCACCGCCCGCTGGTGCCGGCGTTGAGCCGTCGGGCTGAGCCGGACGAGAGGACCTTCCAGAACTCGAGTCTGAAGAACGCCCGTCGTTGCCCTGCTGAGGATCTGAAGGTCTACGTAAGACTGGCGGACGCCCATCAGTCGATCTGTTTTCGTCCCGCGATCTCGAGTCCGAAGGCCGATTAAGCACCGGCGGCTGCCCCGAGGACCGATCTCCTCGATCGGCATCGACGCCACCTCCGGCAGGGGTGTCCGGAAACGGCTGCCGATGAACTGTACCCGAGGATGACGACTGGGATGGGAGCCTGTCCCTTGACGCGGGGCGCGACGACGAATCAGCGCCTGAGTAGCTCGGGGTTTGCCGGTCCGGTTGTGAAGCCTCGCTGCTTCGCTGAGATTGCTCAGCTCTAGTCCGTCCTCGAGTTCCAAGCGAAGGACGATCAAACGGCGGCGCGTCACGATGTTGCGGCGGTCCCGACCAGTCTTGTGTCGCTCCGGCGTTAGCCGGGTGATTTGCGACTTGAGCGGATTTATCGCTGGAGCCGTTGTCCTGTTGGCCGCTCGGTGGAACGGAAGCACTTTTCGCGGCCTCTGAACTCGAGTCCTTGGGCGAAGCGGGTTTCTGAGGGGTCTGATCGTTGTAAGAAGTCCTCGTGACAGGCTCACCGTTCTTCCCGCGCCGTGGTCGCGACGAGTTTTCGCCCTGCGTTTGGCCTGCGGCGGTCTGGGCGTAGCTGATCGGAAGCACGGAAATCAGGAGCGTTGCCGTGAGGACAGCGGCAAGAGACGCGCGTACAGCTTTGAGCTTCATTTCGAGGAACTCCAGTAGTTTGAATTCTAAGCGGGAGCGGCTCGCTTATGCAAAGGATTGA
>JBASRM010000443.1:0-9819 GCA_049273835.1 Blastocatellia bacterium
GACAGAAACACTCCAAACGGAACATCGCTCATCATCCGCTTCGATATCGAAGCCCTGAGAAGCCTGAGCACTTCTTCGGCGACCACATTTTCGTCTTGAAACTCCGAAGGATCGAGCCGATCGACGATCGAGTCCCAATAGCGAGTAACCTTCACCTCCCCCCGGGCGTCGCAAGTGAGTATGCACCCGGCGGGAAGTTTTTGAATTCCCGCGAACAAGGTCTGAGGAGCGGGCGTCGCAAGGAAAGTCAGATAGTGGTAAAGCGCTTCTTCGTCAAGGGCGCGGGAGATGGCCGGATGCTGAAGGATTGCCTTTATCTCCGAGGCAAAGATCAACCGTCCATCCGCAAGCGTGTAATAGAGGGGCTTTACACCGATTCGATCGCGCGCGAGGACCACCCGCCGCGCTTCTTCATCCCAAAGCCCGATTGCGAAATCACCGTCGAGCTCGTGGACGAAATCCAGGCCGCGTTCTTCATAGAGATGAATTATCGTTTCGGTGTCCGTACGCGAGCGATAGCGATGACCTCGCGTCTCGAGGCCGGGCCGGAGCGCTTCGTGGTTGTAGATTTCTCCGTTGAACGTTATCCACACCTGGCCGTCTTCATTGGGCATCGGGTTACGGCCCGCGGGTGACAAATCCACGATCGCGAGCCGCCGGTTGCCGAGACCCAGGCGATGGTCTTCGGTCACGTAGACGCCGGCGTCATCCGGTCCACGGTGCGTCATTGTGTCACGCATCCGCGCCACGAGCGTGTCGGTCACCCCGGGTTGGTTCACTCCGTATTCGTAGATTCCGCAGATCCCGCACATAGTCAATAACTCTTCAGTTTCAAGACTGTCTGTTGCTCCTCCTTGCACCAAACAAGACCAGGACCACAGCCGCAAGCATCTGCCGCCATCCTTCGAATCCGGTCTGCGTCAAGGCAGCCGCGTGCTCGGGTAAGCTCAGCAAGTGCTTTTCGCTGTTGTCTCCGCTGTTACTTCATCAAGCTTGATCAACAATCGTATTCACTGCGTATTATCACGGCGATGCCTGACCCTCGAGCTCGGGTCTTTGGGCAGCGTGGCTGCGAATGTTTTCCATTTTCTGTTCGTCGCCGAGCCGGTAAGGGATCAACAGCGTCAGATTTTCGAAAGGGACCTCGGCGGTTAGTCGGAATATAATAGCAGAAGACCTGATCCGCTCGCCGTAGCCTGGTGAAACCCACCGTCCGATGATCTCAGCTTGAACCTGGTGACCTGACGCCGGAACAAGGGCCATTGCTGCGCGCTGATCGGTAACGCGCGTCCACCCGTCTGACTCGATCCGCACTTCCAGTCCAGCGTCAAGATTGAAGAAGAACTCAAACCGATGACGGCCCTCACCGGTGAAGATATCCTGGATAATCCAATATCCCTGGCGCTTGTCCAGCGTGACTATTCGTCGATGAATGACCGGCTCCTCAAGCCGTCTATATGAGTCGTGTTCGGCATCCAGAACATCGCGTTCTGCGGTGCTCTCCCACGAGTTCACCCGCGGGTGTACGTTAGCGGCAAACGAAAAGAGCTCGCCCTCGCGGGTTTGACTGATCTCTTTTCCGTCGATCCGTACCGTGTTGTGATAGCCTGTCGAGCGGAACAGATTGCGCACGCGCTCGCTGGCGGTGTACACGCCGGTTCCCGGATCGCGCAAGAAAGTCCGGTTGAATGCGAAGACTTCGATCGACAGCGCGTCCGAATGAGCGTGCGAGCCTCGGCCCCTGGCGCCGTGGTCGCCACAGTCGATGATGGCGTACAGCGGATCATTGTAGTCTGGCTGCGGGCCGGCTCGTTGTATGAATATCTGAGCGTCGGGAAATGCGCGAGAAGCCGGTGATTGTTGGCTGGTCGCCAGGCTGTCAAAGGCTTCGCGTCCCTCGTTGCCGAACCACCAGACGGCTTCCTCATCGATGCGGCCGGAATACTTGAAACGCTCATTCTCGATCAGCACAGCGGCAACTGACATCAGGTAAGAGTGATCGCCGGCGGGCCGGCTCTTGAATCGGATCAGACGCCCATCGTCTGAATCGCCTATCATTGGCGCGGTCCCATCGGGCTTCAGATAGTGGCGCGCAAAGTCGAACATTGATTCAAGCCGTTCCCAATACCGGCCTGGGATATCGATGCCGTTGGAATGGCTGATTGAGAAGAACAGCGCGAAGATTTCCAGCACGAAACGGTGATAACCGATCGCTCCTTCGTAGTCGACGCCGTCCGGGAGGACTTGTCTGTCCATCTCTCTTAGCAGTCGCCGAGTGCTGTAACTCACCCACTGCGGAGATTCACGAAGCTCAGGCAGCGTCATCCCGATCACAAACAAGCCGACTAGATCTGACAAGTAGTGATTGCTGGGCGCCCGGTTAGAGAACTCGATGTTAGAGCGAATGAATCGGCCGTGCGCGAGCAGAATTTTGAGTATCAGCTCAACCGCTTCATCGGTCATCTGCGGGGACCCGCGAAACATCTCGAGGGCCGCAATGATGTTCACCGCCCGGATCGCCGCTTCCATGGCCACCGTCCAGTTAATGCCGAAGCGCGGCGGATTCTCTTCGTACCACGACGCGAGCTGAAGCAGAAACTCTTCTGTGTACCGCTCATCGCCGGTGAGCAGGTAAGCCCGGCCCAGCGTGATGAAATGTTGAAGCCGATTCAGCTCCCACACTACGCGGGCATCGGCTTCGCGCCCTAACACCAGCGGGACGCGAGTGAAATGCGAGCGCGGCCAATCCACCTTTGCGTTGGGATCACGGCTCCAATTGATGATCCGGCCGAGATCATGTGGGCGCCCGAAAAGAACGATCTTGTGATCAACCACAGCATCGGCTTCCAGGCGGGATGCTTCGAGCGAGTCCGGAAAAAACTCTTTTAAGGTCGCGACGGTGGTCAACAGATCCGCGAGACCGGGAGTCAGGCGCGGTCCGCTGCGCTCTCGAATGCTCGCGGCTACTTCGGCTATCGACCGGCCATCAAGCGAGCCGCGAAGGTCTGCATCAGAAACATAAACCGTGCCGGCCGTGTCGGTGGCGCGGCTGATCGCTCGCGATATCTGCCGGCGCGCGCGAAGGAGGGCGTCGCCGGCCAGTTCGCTTGCCGTCATGCCTTCCATCTTTTCGCGAATTCTTTGCAGCTGTTTCAAGCTCGGAATCAACCGTGAGTTATGAGCGAACGCTCGGAGTTGGAGATGAGTTTGATAACACCCCGAGGAGAAAGAAAAAGTACAGATTCAAGTCGGAATAATAACCGCTCGCAAGCGTGAGTCCGGTGATCCAATATGCCGCAACAAGCGACACAAAGCACGAGGCCGCGTTTGGTCGCCATGACTCTGACGTTCTCTTAAGGGCACTCCAGCCAATCATGAAAAGATAAACGTTCGCGGCTATGTACAGCGCGAACCCGATGAGACCGAGCTCGGCACCGATCCACAGAAGATTGGAGTGTGGCCTGTCGGAGGCCTTTGTCTCCAGGAGCTCTTCGGGCGGCTGATCCGAATAATAGTGCGTTGCGTCGTAATAGTCCGAATAATTGGTTAGTCCCACGCCAAAAAGCGGATTGTCGAACATGATTTCGGTCGCCGCCTGCCAGGTCGCGACCCTGCCGTACGCGCTGCGCGGATCAGTCAACCGGTCCGCAACAAGCGAAGGCGCAATCGTGACAATAACTCCGGCAAGCGCGATCAAAGTCAGACCAATCGCCGCGCTGCGACGGAGAGCCGAACGGCTTAAGTGCATCCACCTGTGTTGCGGGTTCAATGCCTGCCAGATGAACCAGCAGACGATGAGCGCCAGCGCCACGGCTCTAAACAAGGGCAACATAGCTCCTGATGCACTCGCGACCAGCGCGCAGGTGTACGCGAGCCCACCCATCCGATCAAACCGAACTCGAAAAACTCTGGGTGCCGCCAGTAGGAACAGAAAAATCAGGAGACAGATGATGGCAAACGAGGAATCGGCGGCGAAAGGCCCGTTCACTCGGCGTTCGCCCTCGCGCACTATCTCCGAGCCTTTGTAGGCGAACAAGTCGGCGCCGGTGATGAACTCGACGGCGCCCGTAGCAAACAAGAACAGCGCCAGCAAAATGCCGCAAAGCAAAAACACTCCTCCGCGGCCGCGAAGATCAAGGTGGTTTCTCGCGAAGTGAAAAGCAAGGAGCGGAAGCCAGAATGTATCGATTGCTATCCGCAGCGCATAGATAAAATTGTTCGACCGTGACACGGCGCTTGAGAGTGCGAGCACCGACAGGAGCACCCACGCTATTTCGAACCTGGTGAGCGAGAGACTTGTGAGTCGAGCCGGAGCCTGCTCGCCAAACAGTTCACTACCCGATCGTGTCGCGTCCCCTCTTACGATCCCGGTATTTGTCACATTCCGTATGGACGTCAGGAGCACCGCTGTGATCACGAGAGCAAAGACCGCGCGATCGTAGGTGACGATTGACCTATCCGTGGGAAACCTGATGTAGAAAGACGCCAGTGGCGTAGTTGCAAACCATCCGATCACCAGGGCATCGAGGCTTATCGGCCCCGCGGCTAGATACGCGAGGGCGCACCCAATGAGCCCAACTACCAATCCCTCGCGATGGTGACCGCTTCCACTCTGGATGGCAGCAATCGTTACTCCGGCGGACACGAAAAACACCGATGCTATGATCCGTAGGCGGGGTGACTCGGCGAAGAACATAGCAGGTTTATGCGGCTGAATATCCATCGGTCACTCTTCTATTGAAGACTGATACCTTCCTCACCTGGCGTTTGCACGCGAAATTCATCGACTCGCCTGTTCGATTGCGTCGACAATGCGCGTCGCGGCGCGACCGTCCCACAATTCGGGGACTCGTACCGAATGAGCAGGTTTTTCCAGGGCGGCAAGCGCTTCGCGCTTTATTGCGGCGGGATCGCTGCCGACGACGCGGTTGGTTCCTTCGAGGACTGTGATCGGACGCTCGGTGTTTTGCCTGAGCGTCAAGCACGGAATGCCAAGCACCGTCGTCTCTTCTTGAACGCCCCCGCTGTCCGTCAGCACCATACGGCTGTTGCTGTATAGCTGCAAAAAATCCAGATACCCGAGCGGTTCCGTCAGAATAAGTGACGGGTTGCACCGTACACGTTCGCTTAGCCCGAATCGTTCCAGGCGGTCGCGGGTACGCGGATGAATCGGAAAAAGGATCGGCAAACGCTCGCCAATTACTTCCAGTGCTTCGAGGATCCCTGACAGCGTTTCTTTGTCATCGACATTCGACGGGCGATGCAGTGTCATCGCGCAGAACTGGCGCGGCTTCAAGCCGAATCGTTCCAGCACCGGCGATTTGCGCGCCCGCGCGATGTTTCGTTGAAGCGTGTCAATCATCACGTTGCCAACGAAACGAATTTTCTCCTGCGGGACACCTTCACGAACAAGGTTTTCGTTTGCGTCACGAGAGGGAGTGAGCAACAGGTCCGCAATCGCATCGGTGACAACTCGATTGATTTCCTCCGGCATTGAGCGGTCACGGCTTCGAAGCCCGGCTTCCACGTGAGCCACCGGCACCAGCATCTTCGCGGCGACGATCGCCGCCGCCATCGTCGAGTTAACGTCGCCTACGACGACCACCCAGTCCGCTTGGTGGTTCAGCAGAACTTGCTCGAAGGCGATCATGATGCGAGCAGTCTGCTCGGAGTGAGAGCCCGAGCCGATTCCCAGATTCAAATCCGGTCGCGGGAGCTCAAGGTCCTCGAAAAAAGAGTCGCTCATCGACTCGTCGTAATGCTGGCCGGTGTGGACAAGCAACGGCTCGATTGTGCCGTTGCGCCGGCGCATTTCCTCCATCACCGGCGCTATCTTCATGAAGTTTGGCCGGGCACCAACTACGTTGATTACTCGAAGCATTGCATTGATTCGGAGTCTCGAGTTGGAACTGAGGGAGAAAGTCTACAGTTGGGTTGTCGGTGAGCACAAGGTCGGTGCCCGAGGGTACGAAGGACACCAGGAGCGGTCGTAGAAGTTCGCAGAGAAGAGTTCGCAGGCCCGTCTTCAGGCGGAAGTTCGTACCTTGTCGCGCTACAACTTCCGTCTGACGATGGCTTCCTGATACGGATCTCTACTATTCCTGGGTGCGTTAGTAGCGACGCCGGTTCTTGAGTAAATGGAAGAGAGCGCCGCCGCCTCCGCCAACCAGGGCCCCGATCCCGGCGCCTTTACCGCCCCCGACCAGCGCTCCGATGCCAGCGCCCACCGCCGCGGGCCCCACTATCGTCAAAACCAGGTTGCGCGTGGAGTTTCGCCCGCGATAGTACCGCTGTCCGTAGTAGCGAGTCCCCGCGACCCCGCGATAATACGGCTGCGAGTAATATCGAGTCGAATCCGCATAGTATGGCTGGGAGTAGTAGCGAGTCCCCGCTACCCCGCGATAGTACGGCTGAGAGTAGTACCGGCTCGAACTCGCATAGTAGGGCTGCGAGTAATAGCGCGTTCCTGCAACACCGGAATAGGCATATGGACCGTAGAAACTTCGGGCAGCAGGACGATAGTACGATGCTCTGCGATTTCGATCGCACGCAAGGGAGTCCGGCGCGAGGGTTAGAGAGAATAAGACAAAGACAAGGACAAGTCCTGCAGCTTTTCTTAGCATGATAAGTCCTCCTGGGATGTTGGTTTTCATGGTTACCGGCGGCAAGTCGCATGCCAGCAGGAGGGTTCCCGTTTGGCAGCTCTTTTTAATAAAACTCAATAGCTGTTTCGATAAAAACTGTCCGCGGATCGAACAACGTCCCCACTTTTGAATGCGCCATATCGTGTGGTAGGTGCCCGATATGATCAATCGATGCCACGGTTGTGATTAAGATTCAGACTCGGCTGTGCCGTCCGGCAATTCCCATGGGCTCCGCACTGATCCCTTGCTAGTCAAGCGGCTGCGCTGCCGGCCCGTCCATCCTTTGTCCACGCGCGGAGGTCTCCGCCTCGCGTGCCGGGTGCTGCGAGCCTAAGCTTTAAACTGCATACCGAGCCCCGTCGGATTGACTTGGACGCAGCGGGCTCATAGAATCTGCGGGTCAGTGGAGCGGATAACACGCCAGGATACAATCCGCTGAACCCCAACCTTAGAAAAAATAGATTCGGGAGCGCACCAATGAAGAAGGCTGGTCTCATCGCAATCGCCGCGGCAAGTTGCTTCGCCGTCGTTCTGTTAGGCTCGAACACCGTTGTCGGTGACAGCAAACCATCGCCGACGTTTAACAAAGACATCGCGCCGATCCTTTACAAAAACTGTATTGGTTGTCACAGGCCTGGCGAGATCGCACCGATGTCGCTGATGACCTACAAGGAGGTCAGACCCTGGGCTAAGGCCATCCGCGAGAAGGTGACCACTCGCGAGATGCCGCCGTGGCATCTGGACCCGCATTATGGCAAGTGGGAGAACGACCGGCGGCTGAGTCAGAAGGAAATTGACGCAGTGGTTGCGTGGATTGACGGAGGGGCCAGGGAAGGAAACCCAAAAGATCTGCCGGCGCTTCCCAAGCTTGCAAGCGGGTGGCAGATCGGCGAGCCCGATCTGGTTTTCCAGATGCCTGCGGAGTTCACAGTACCTGCGGAAGGGTCTGTACCTTATCAGTACTTCACTGTGCCGACGAACTTCAAAGAGGATCGCTACATTCAAGCCCTCGAAGCGCGCGCGGGTAATCTATCGGTTGTTCATCACATCGTGATGTATGTCCGTGAACCGGGTGAACAGGCCCGCCAGCGCGGACAGGGAAGAAGATTCAACATCGGTGATGGAATCCTGGGAGCCCTTTCGCCGGGGCAGACTCCGTTTGTAGCCAAACCCGGGCAGGCCAAGCTGATCAAGGCCGGATCTCAGCTCATCTTCCAGATGCACTACACGCCAAATGGAACGGAAGCAAAGGATCGCTCGATCGTTGGAATGATCTTCGCGAAGGGCCCGGTTGAGAAGATTGTGAATACGAAGGCTGCCTTCGATGTGAAGTTCGCGATTCCACCCGGCGCCGCCAACCACGAGGTGACCGCGGTCTACGAGTTCGAACAGGATTCCCACATCATCAGTCTTATGCCGCATATGCATTTGCGTGGCAAAGACATTATCTATCGCGCGGTCTATCCTGATGGGCGATCGGAGATACTCCTTTCGGCTCCACGGTATAACTTCAACTGGCAGGTCTATTACTATCCGGTCACGCCGCTTGCAGTCCCGAAAGGCACTCGGATCGAAGCAGTCGCGCATTACGACAACTCAGTTAAGAACCCGCGCAATCCGGATCCGGCCAGGGAGGTCAGATTCGGCGAGCAGACATGGGACGAGATGATGAATGCGTTCTTCGACTTCACAATCGACGGTCAAAAAATGGGATCAGAGCGAGCGTCGAGCGGGTCTCAGAAGTGAACGGGCTGTTCGCGTAGCATCGTAGACAACAAGGCTACTCAGAGATTCACCTCCGAGTAGCCTTTCTTGATAAGTTGCCTGTGGGTGGGTTGCGCGTCACTTTACATCGAACGAACCTGTCAGCGCGGCGGTACCCCAATGTATTCTGATCGCGGCTTTACCGCCCTTGTCGGCCAGGGTGATAGTGAACTGCTCGGCTGACTCGCCGGCTTTTTCTGTCTTCAGAGGGAGCTCAGCGATGTAACCGTCCTTCAGCTCAGGTTGGCCCCATACTCCGGTTTTCGGATGAAAGGCTAGAGTCCAGCTATCCGCACCGGTCTTCTTTGCCCACAAGGTGTACTTGCCGGCTTTTACAACGGTGCCCGCGACGACGAGATCGCCGGTAGTTTCTATCTGTGTGGCTTGGTTCATTCCCAATCGCCAGACCATTCCGGGTTGGACCATTGAAAAGATATCTCGCCCCTTGAGGCTCGGGCGGCCGTAGTCGATAGTGATCGTCTTACCTTTGACGGTTGCTTCCGCCTTACCCCTCGGGGCATTCATTTGAGCCGGCGCACTCGCAACCAGTGCAAACAGAGCTGCTCCACAGATAACAAGCTTGTTGAGTTTCATTCCTTGACGATTCCTTTCCGTTAGTTTGGTGGGCACCCCCGCAATGTTATCCGCCAGCAACGCAGTCGGCAAGCGCGCGACCCCAGCTTCTGAAACGATTCAAAGAAATTGGGCGGAGAATGTACCTGGTAGTTATCTTCAACATACACTTCCCGGTCCAGGTTTTGGGCCAACGGGAACAACCCCACCCTTTTGAGGCAGTCTATCGCCGTAAAAACATCATTGTTGACAAAGCGAATGGCGCGATCATAATGGACTCGACTCCCAATTGGTACCACCCGCCTGCCCCTGATCAATTAAGTCAAATCGAGACTAGAACGTGACCATAATTTCATCGAACCATCCGGACGAGCACGCGAGATTTGCGCCGGAACAAATGAGCGCATACTTCCTGGATCTGGAAGGTGTGCTCGCCCGAATCGACTCCGCAACCACCTATTATCAGGTCCTCAACGTAGAGCGCGGAGGCGACCAGGACAACATAAAGTCGTCCTTTCACCAACTACTCAATCTGCTGTACCCGCCGTACATAATTTCCAGCACTTTGCCGGCGGAGATCAATGCGAGAGTTGAGCGCGCATTTACAAAAGCTGCGCAGGCGTTTGCCGTGCTTGCCAGTTTCTCGAGGAGAAAGGAATACGATGAGGCGTTGCTTTCGATAACCAACAAGCCGGTCGTTCCTCCTGTGTCGCCGCAGTCTCGGGTCACTCAACATCAAAGCGCGCCGCCTCGACCGTCGGATTCGTCCGCCGTCGCGCCGGAAGGCGATGCCATCAGAATCAATAATTCGACGGAGCACCGGGCGGTGTACAGTGAG
>JBASRM010000160.1:0-14855 GCA_049273835.1 Blastocatellia bacterium
GTTTTGGACATATCTTTCGGCTAAGATTCTTCTGGACGATCATCGAAGCCAATTTCTTAGCTAGAAATCAATCCGTGACGCTGCTGACTGGCTTCCCAAGTTGTTTTTCGAGGTAATGCTAACGATGAATTCTACAAAGCGGTACTGGTTGCTTATCGTCACGCTTATCATTCCGGTGACGTTCGCAGGCGCGCATCCGGGGCAGAGGGCTCTCGGAGGGCGAGATGATGATTCGGCTACCAGGCAGCGAATCGACGACGATTTCGCAAAGGCCATTCTCGTCGCTAAGGACCACTACGCTGGCCAGGTCGATTTGGGTAAAGCAACCAAGGCCGCAATCCTCGGGATGCTCCATACGCTCGATCCACATTCGAATTATTTCGATACAAAAGAGTGGGAGAAGGTCCAGCAAGACCAGCGCAGCCGTTATTCAGGCATAGGCTCGACCATCGCGCAACGGAACGACAAGGTCTACATAATATCGCCGTTCGATGGAACCCCAGCTCATCGCGGCGGCATACGATACGGCGATCAGATCGTTGAGATAAACGGCGAATCGACCGAAACATGGAGCTCGCAGCAGGTTTCGCAAAAGCTGGTCGGACCGGAAGGCACCGCCGTCTCGGTTAAGGTTGCTCGTTTGAGCTCAAGCCAACCGGTCGAGTTCAAGTTCGTGCGCGAAGCCGTCCCCCTTCCTTCGGTCACCAACTACTACATGGCGGGGAATGGGATCGGGTACATAAACTTCGACCGCGGATTCAACACCACGAGCTATGACGAGATTCGGACCGCGCTTGGCGAGCTCCAAAAGCAAGGCATGTCCTCCCTGATACTTGACGTTAGAAACAATCCCGGTGGACTTGTGGACCAGGCGAAGAAGATTACAAATCTGTTTCTGTATCGAGGACAGCCCATTGTGACGCTTCGAGGGCGGCCACAGGTGTTTCCGACTCGAGAAGAAGTTGCAAACAACAACGCCCCGGAAGAATTCCCGATCGTTGTGTTGATCAACTCGAGGTCCGCATCTGCTTCAGAAATTGTAGCAGGCGCGCTTCAAGATCATGACCGTGGCGTGATAGTAGGCGAGAACAGCTTCGGCAAGGGGCTGGTGCAGAGCGTGTTTACGCTCTCGGATGGGTCAGGGTTGTGGCTGGTGACCGGGCATTTCTATACGCCCAGCGGCCGATTGATACAGCGGGAGTACAATAGCCGGTCGTTCTATGACTACTATCTAAAACGGGGGGACAAGGACGCGGTTCAACGCACAGAAGAGAAACGCACCGATACTGGACGAACGGTCTACGGCGGCGGGGGCATTCAGCCGGATGTCCTGGTGAAGTTTCCAGCGCGCGAAGCTGAACTTCAGCGAGTTTGGTTCGAACCGGTTTTTCAGTTCACCCGCAGTCTGGTGGCCGGCCAGATACCCGGACAGGCGGAGTTCAAGATCGATCGAGCCTGCGATCACAAGCACCGACTTTCGCAGAGTGAGTATCCAGTAGGGGACAAAGTGCTCGCCGCGTTAAAGACATTCCTGCGAGACCATAAAGAAGTTAAGGCCGATGAGGCGCGTGTCGATAAGGATGCGGATTGGCTCAAGCGGCGAATTCGCTACGAAGTTGCGACAGCGGCGTTTGGCGAAGAGAATGCGCGCGCCGCGCTTGCCGATGGCGATGTGCAGCTTCAGCGCGCGGTGACCGAGCTGCCGAAGGCGAAGGCCCTCGTCGATGATATTCGCCGGGTGCGCGCCGCAAATCGCGGAGATATTCGGCGAAACTAGATCGAGTTGATTGACGTTCTCTGGTGAACGCGGTCCGACACCTTGGTGCGGGCCGCGTTTTTGTTTCTGATGGACGAGCCGGTTTGACTTTTGAGACTCGACACTCGTGTCACGCCGGTCTGTGCTATACTCGCCGCATAGAAACTCCTTTGCAATTGTGAGGACCGGTTGAAGGAGAAGCTGCATCAGAACGCCGAGATGATCCGCCTCTGGACGCTCGTGATCGTACGGGTGATCTTCATATTAGCGGGCCTGCTCATCGTCAGTTGGCTTATCTATGAGATCCGCACTCTTCTTTTATTACTCGTCCTGTCGATCTTCTTTTGCTACCTGATTGCTCCAATCGTTCATCTGTTCGAGCAGCCGGTTTATCTTGGACGTCATGAGTTTCGACTGCCTCGAAGCATCGCGATCGCCCTGGTGTATCTGCTGATTGGGGTTGCGCTTGTTATAGGAGTGCAACTTATCTGGCCGCCGCTATTTCAACAGGTAACCGAGTTGGCCAAAAATCTACCCGGGATTACTAAATCTGCGGAGGCGGGCGTCAACAAGATATTCAACGATGCAAACAGTTGGATGAGGCACGTGAAGCTTCCGCCGCAGTGGCGCGATGCGATTTTCAGCAAGGCGAGCGACATGGCCAACCTTGCGGCAGCCTGGATGACCGAATCACTGGCCGGAGCGCTCGGCTACCTGCACTATCTCACCTGGCCCATCCTTATTCCAATACTCTCGTTCTTTCTTCTTAAAGATGCGTCGTCGTTTGAACGCAACCTGATTGCCGTTTTGCCGAATGAGCGATTGCAGAAACGGGTCCACTGGTTGCTGATGGACGTAAGCCAGACACTAGCCGCCTATATTCGCGCGCAAATTACCGCGTGCCTGGTTGTAGGCACGATGATGATGATCGGGCTTAAACTAGTCGGCGCACCTTATCCGATTGTGCTCGGATTGATAGGTGGTTTATTTGAGTTCATCCCGCTTATCGGCCCTTTGATAACGGCCTGCATAGTTTTCGGTTTGACTCTGACTGTATCGTTCAAGACTGCGTTAGTGATTGCGTTATTCCTGGCAATTCTTCGGATGGTGCAAGACTACGCCATCTATCCTCGAATAATCGGGCGCGGGATCAAAATGCATCCGCTGATAGTGATCATCGCCATACTGGCGGGAGCGGAGATCGGCGGTCTGATCGGGATCTTCTTATCGATTCCGGTGGTTGGCCTGGTGATCGTATTCTACAACCACTACCTTGCATTTCGAGGAATACAGAATCTTAGAGTAGTCGTTCCTTCTGAGCCCGAAGGAATTGAAGCGGAGGCACAGCTTTCTGCTTCGGGCTCGGCCGTACCAGTACTCGAGAAATAGTTTTCAAGCGTAGATTGCTCAAGGAAGGATCCCAATGGGCAAGTACATCGCTATCGCCGCGTCTAAAGGTGGAACTGGCAAGACTACTACAACCTGGAACCTCGGCTTCGGGCTAGCTCTGGCGGGAGCGCGGGTGCTGCTCGTGGATTGCGATCCGCAGGACAACCTCAGGTTCATCGCCGGCGCCGATCACGTCCGGGGGACGGTTGCCTCAGCGCTCGAGCATGGTAGGTTCACTCCAAATCATATTCGAGAAAGCTTATGGCTGTTGCCGAGCGGTGGGCGGCGGTTGTGGAATACGACCGTAGCTTCGAACGGTTTAGGAGACCTGACGGCGCCGCTCAGGCACGCGTTCGCCGCGAGGACTGACGAGTACGATTTCGTTTTGTTTGACTGTCCTCCAGAGCTCGGTCGAATGACCTCAGCCTCGATCTCGCTATCCGACTACCTGCTCGTCCCGTGCGTTTCCACCTGGCTTGGCTTGCGCTCTATCGAACAAATGATCGAGTTTATAGACACTCACACTCGTGACGCGCGTATCGACAGTGAACGAACTGGGATCGTAATGACGTTTTATACGAAGCGAAGGGCGGGTCCTCAGATGGTCAGACACCACGCCAAACAGCTGTTCCACGATCGAGTGTTCAGAACGGTCATTCGTGAGCGTACCGAGCTGGATTACTCGCAGGAATCCCACAATTCTGTGTTCGAGTACGCGCCCAGAAGTGATGGCGCCGCCGACTACGGCTCGCTTTCGAGAGAACTGATCAAAAGACTTACTGCGACCGAATAGATACTGATTCAGATTAGGATGACGTCCATCACCCGACGAGGGACGTCCCTCCACGGGCCGACGTCTAATATGAACAAAAGCGCCCGGCGCAGCTACGGGGCGTAGTCAAGAGGTTTGCACACTCCCCACATCCGCGCACCGAAGCCGCCCGGGACCGCTTCTGTTCTCGATTCTCGGGTCGAGCCGAGTTGTTACACTACGGTGCGGCGCCCCGAGATCAGATTGAAGAGAAGAATGATGACTGCAACGACCAACAGTAAGTGGATCAGGCCTCCACCAACACCGCCGATCAAACCCAGCAGCCACAGAACGAGCAGAATCACTAGAATTGTCCAAAGCATTGTAGTTCCTCCGTAATGTTATCTCACCGGCGCCGCCCCAAGCCGCACGTTGCGGCCGCTGCCGAGCCGACGATTCTCAAAAAACTTTCAGATCCAGACGCTCGGAATTATCCGAGCGCGACTTAATACAGGAGATGCGGCGAACGATTATGAACGCCTTACTTCTCCTCGGCCTGTGGTTGTGCAACCACCATTCCGTTATCGGTCCGTCTTTGATTTGACGGTGTTCTGCCGATTTAATCCTAGATAGCCCGAGCCATGGCCTGGCCGGCGTATGCTAATGGAACGACGGGCTTGGAGCGCATGTATTGGTTACGATCGGAAGGTAGGTGAGGTGAGCCAACCTGGGTCAAATTCAGGGGTTCTCTCGGAGCAGCCGGCCAATTCGGCGCTGGAGATTTCGATAGATCGTTTCTATCGGATCCGTCGCGTCGATGGTCTCGAAGCCATACTGTTCAATCATCGAATCAAATACCGATAACATCCTTGTCTGATACTCGACAAAGCTGTCGAACAAATCATCTCCGAGGTGTATGTCCATGCCCGACTCCCAATAATCAAACCCATTCGGGCTGGAGAGCACACGCGGAATCAAGGCGCTGACGTTAGTTCGCAGATAGAAAACTGCATCGGGCTTGAGTGCTAGTCCATACACTGATTTAATCCAGGTCGGATCTAGGCCTCTAACGATTGCACGCGCGATCAACGAGTAGATGTAGCGATCTGTTAAAACGATGAACCCGGCTCGCAGTGCAGGTATCATTTCGTTCTCGATCCGGTCTGCAAAATCAGTCGCATAGAACAGCGTCAGGGAAATCGGGCCGAGGGTTATTCCAGCCTTGGCTTGCTTGATACCCTTTCCGGCCAGCGCAGACCGGGTCATCCCCGTATCCAACACGGCATGGCCGTTTGATTCGAGCCAGGGTTTGAGCATTGACACCTGGGTCGAGCGGCCTATCCCGTCGGGTCCTTCGATGACGATCAGCCTGCCGCGCAACTCTCTGAGATCGACTTCCGGCAAGCCTTCACCATAAAACTCGAACTGATGATTATTTGGTCGATTCTCCAAGTATTAATCCTGTAGGAAGTTTAAATTCGTCACTGGGCGCTTGGGTACGTCTTGAAGCTCACGCTCGACTATTTCACGCACCTCGTTCTGCTGCTCCTCGATCGATCGAGTGGCATCAATGACCTGAAGCCCGAATTCCTCCACCATCTCTTCGTACCTGTCACGAATCATCCCCTGGAACAGCTCGAAGCTCTGTTCGATATCGTCGCTGAGATCCAGATCCATTCCCGCTTCATAGTATTTCAACCCGGCCCGAGCGCTGAGGATTCGTTTGAGCGAGACGTCGAGCGGCACCCGGAAGTAGAAAGCTATAGTTGGTTTCACCGCGGTTTTATACAGCTCGCGAACCCAGCGCGGGCTGACCCCTCGTACAGTGTCTCGCGCAAAGGCGGTGTAGATGTATCGATCCGCGAGGACTATAGCGCCGGCTTTCAACGGCGGGATGATGTGACGCTCGATCCGGTCAGCAAGGTCAGTGGCATGAAGCAAGGAAAAGGTTGTCGGGGTGAGCATCTGCTTCTTTTTGCCTCGCCGAGTGGTTTCCTTGACCAGCGGCGAGGAGTTCCACTCGCTGAAGAACACCATGTAACCCTCTCGCTTTAGCCATTGTTGAAGCAGGCTTAATTGGGTCGACTTTCCTGAGCCGTCGATTCCTTCGACTATGAAGAGCTTGCCGGGAAATTGGTGGTCGTCGAACATTCGCATCGCGGAAAGTATAAACAAACGAAGGCGCTCCGCCAAACAACTCGGCAATAGCAAACCTTTAAACTGGCTTGCCGACTCAATTGGCAATGGCTCAGATAAGGCAATTCCCGGTTCCGACACCTGTCTTATAGCACCGCTCAGTAATAACGCCTGGCGGGCGAACGATGAGGCTGTATCCTGTTCTAATTGGGTTCATCGCTGTCTGATTTTCCTGTTTGAAAAGCGCTCCCATCTCCGGGATTCACCGATAGTTACGTCCTTTTTCGATGCCACTCACCTGGACGTTAGCAGGCACGCTTCTTGCGATAGCTATAGCCGTGCAATTCAAGCAACGCAACGTTGCAACCGATAACTGACTATTCACGAAAGGAGAAAGACAAGGATGTCATCGAAGCCAGATAAAGGAATGGATAAGGAAAACAAGGGTAATAAAGATCAAACCAACAAAACACCTCAGCAGGGTTTTGGCCGCAATCCGCAGCAGTCGGATCGGAACAAAGACGAAGAGTTCGAAAAGGGCGGCCGGGGCGGTCAACAGCAAGGTGGCCGGGATCGGTAGGCCGATAGGTGAGTAAGTGTTTTCTGCGGCCGTGGATTTCCACGGCCGCATTTTATTGGCGGATACAAATCCAATCCTTCGGCTCCAACCGCGGCCACTCTCGGATGCACGCGACTTTAGTGGCGTTTGAAATACTGGATCGCCCGCTCGTGTTTTTCGGCTTGAGCTCGAGTGTCGAACGTACCCAAATTCTTACGCTTTCCTGTTTTTGCGTCTTTCTTGCGCGAATAGAGCCGGTACTGGCCTGACTTCAGCTTCCTTATCATAAAACCTCCAATTAGTTTACGACTGCCAGAGTGCGAATCCGCGGACTTGCGGCTCGCTGACGCCGGGCATTCAGAATTGGGGCCGCAGCTGCGTCGTCCACCTTAGTTTCTTGGAACCCGAAGGCTTGTTCGTTAGAACGTCGTTGTCGAACGGGCAACGCGTGATCATTTTGCGTAATGTCGCAAGTCCATAGTGGCACTTAGATTGCCGAGCTGAGAAGTGGTGACGAAAACGACTAGTTCTGATTTGAAAGCAGGACAGTGCTGCACGTAATTAGGACTATCGAGGGCGCGATGGAGGAGCACCCGACAGGAGACCCACGAGATGCCCCAAGGCGACAAAGGAAAATACACCAGTAAGCAGAAGCGGCAGGCCGAGCATATAGAGGAAGGCTACGAGGAGCGCGGCGTTTCCAAGAAAGAGGCCGAGAGCCGCGCCTGGGCTACCGTCAACAAAGAATCGGGTGGCGGAAAAAAATCGGGTAGCGGCCGCGGGAAAAAGGACAGCCACAAATCCAGCCGGAAGGGCCGCAAAAAGAGCGCGAAGAAGTAACTAACTTCGCCGACGAACCTGCATTTTGTGTGGTGCTTCATCGTTCGATGGATTTTCCAAACTCACGACACAAAAGACACGAAAGTACACCCGTTCAATCTTCCCAGTTTCCGGCTAGTGCTCCCGTGTTTGGCTTCGTGTTCAGGGGTTCGTTTTTTCGCAGCCAAAGGGAGGCTTCATCATGGGGAACATCAAGATTGATAGTTCTGATAGGCACACGCTTCTTATCATCGACGACAATCGGGAGTGGACCGACCTGCTGAGCACGTTCTTTTCGGAGAAGTATGACGTGCGGGTTTCAAATTCTTCCGCCAACGCTGTTCAGATGGCGATCAAGGCTCCTCCGAACGTGATGATACTAGACCTGGTGATGCCATCTCTCGACGGATTTGGCGTTATAAGGCGCCTTAAGGATAACTTGACCAACGTGCCCACAGTCCTCTTAACCGGGTGGGAGAACGCTGATATCCAGGAGTGCGCGCAGTCTATCGGTTGCGCGGCTGTTCTCTCTAAGTCTGCGTCGCTTGTCGAACTCGAAGATGCTGTCTCATCGGCATTGCGCCGCGCGGCCTGATCACATCATTAACATCCTCCAGATTGGATGACCCAGATTTTCAGCGAGGTTTGAATGATCGAAATAGGCTATAAGCTTTGCAGCGAGGAGCAAGAACCAGGCGAGCTGGTTCGCTACGCCCAGCGCGCCGAGGAAGCAGGCTTCACATTTGCGATGATTTCCGATCACTATCACCCGTGGACGGACGCGCAAGGCCAAAGCTCTTTTGTTTGGGCCGTGCTGGGCGCGATTTCACAATCGACGACGCGGCTACGGCTCGCCACCGGCGTTACCTGTCCCACAATAAGAATTCACCCGGCGATCATCGCCCAAGCAGCCGCCACCGTCGCCGCGATGATGCCCGGCCGCTTCATGTTGGGGCTGGGTTCAGGCGAAAACCTCAACGAACACATTCTGGGAGATCGATGGCCGCCAGCGGATGTCCGGCACGAAATGCTGGAGGAGGCGATCGAGATTATCCGGTTGCTGTGGCAGGGAGAAGAGCAGAGCTACTATGGCGACTACTACACTGTCGAGAACGCCCGGCTTTACACCCTGCCGAAAGAGCTACCACCAGTCTTAATTGCCGGCAAAGGGTCAAAGGCCGCGCTGTTAGCCGGGCGAATGGGCGACGGCTTTATTGGAACATCGCCAAAAGCCGAAATCATTCAGAAGTTCAAAAAAGCCGGCGGCGACGGACCTTGTTTTGGCGAAGTCAGTGTGTGCTGGGCAAACAAGGAAGCCGAGGCGCGTCGCATCGCCTATGAGTGCTGGCCTAACGCTGCAATAGAGGGGGAGCTTACTCAGGAGCTGCGAGTGCCGGCTCACTTCGAACAAACCACAAAGATGGTCACTGAAGAGGACGTCGCCAGGGAAATCGTGTGCGGGCCGGACCCTGAACGACATGTTGCAGCGATCAAGAAATACTCGGACGCCGGCTATGACCATGTTTGGATTCATCAGGCAGGCCCGGATCAGAAGGGCTTCTTCGAGTTTTACGAGGACGAGGTCCTGCCAATGTTGGCGCGTGAAGGGTTGATCGAGAGGTCGCGCGGCAAATCGGCGAAAAAAACTGCTTCTGGTAAAAAGTAAGTTGGCGCGATCAGATTTCTCAACCTTGTAAGATTAATCGCGAGCGAAAGCGGAGATGATGAACGACGGTTCGGGACAAAGCGTTTCGGTTTGGGCGGCGACAACAAAGGTGGAGCTTAGGCCGGCACTAAAGGAAGACGCCCAGACGGAGGTGTGCGTAGTTGGCGCCGGAATCGCGGGGATGATGACCGCGTATTTATTGGGCCTCAATGGCAAATCGGTAGTGGTGGTTGATGACGGGCCCATCGGCGGTGGGATGACCGGTCGCACGACCGCGCACCTGGTCACGGCGCTTGATGATCGTTATTACGAGCTTGAAAAGCTTCACGGTGAAAAAGGGGTGCGGCTTGTTGCATGATCATGGAAGAACGAGTGGGCCGCGCTTTACGATCCTTCGTGGAAGACTCTTAGAGCAGCGGCTGAATTTGCCAGGGAGGGGCTGAGCGTGGCCGCGCAATATGTCGACGGCTATCTCACCGGAGGGGAGATCGACTCTGCGGATCAGATTGCGCCGGGTGAAGGCGCGGTCGTAACACGCGGGCTCACAAAGGTAGCCGCCTACCGATCCGACGATGGAGCGCTGCACGAATGCTCGGCGGTCTGCCAACACCTGGGTTGCATCGTTGCCTGGAACTCCAGCGAGAAGAGCTGGGATTGTCCGTGTCACGGTTCACGGTACGATGAGTTTGGCCGGGTTATCACCGGTCCTGCCAACACCGATCTACCGCGCGTCGATAAAGCCACCAATGCTGGACGCTGAGGTTGGGCAGAGCAGTTCGAACTCGAATAAACCTTGGAGGTGACCTGTAGTGGATAATGACAAAGTAATCAGTACGTTGAACGATCTAATTGAAACGTCGCGAGACGGCCAAAACGGATTCAAAGAAGCATCCGAGAATGTGAAAAGCCCCGAGCTCAAGAGGTTCTTCAATGAACTGGCTCTTGAACGGGCGCAATGCGTGGGTGAGCTTCAGCAGGAAGTGCGCTCATTGGGTGGGGATCCCGAAAAGTCCGGCTCGACCGCCGGCGCGCTACATCGAGCCTGGATGAATATCAAGGGGACCCTGACAGGCAAAGACGATCAATCGATCCTGAACGAATGCGAGAGAGGCGAGGATTCAGCGGTTGATGCATACGAGGATGCGCTCAAGACAAATTTGCCCGCTAATATTTCGTTGATCGTGCAGAGGCAGTTTCAGACGATCTCGGATGCGCACGACCGGGTCAAGAAACTGCGAGATGCGAAGAGCGCGACTTCGGGCCGTTGAAGTTCAAGATGCGTATCCGTGCTTGAGCAATGCGGGTGTCGCTAGGGATCCGATAAGGCGTTCCACGCTGTCTTCAAGCTCGGTGATTCCGATCGGCTTGACCAGATACTCCTGCGCTCCCGCGGTGATTGCATCACGGATCTCAGACTCACGGCCTGAGGCGGAATGAAAGAGAATAGGAGTTTGTTTGTCGAAAGCACGAAGCTGCCGACAGAGTTCAAGTCCGTCTCCATCAGGATAGGTGCGGTCCAGAAGATAGAGGTCGAAGTGCTCACTCTTCGCGAGTCGTAATCCTTCGGCAAAGGTCATCGCAGGGACTACCTCGTAGTCTGCCAGGACGTGACCGAGGATATCACACGCGTCTTCGTTATCCTCGACGCAAAGTATTCGCCCTTTTTTCGATGCCATCGATTGCGCTCCTGGATTGGCAGTGCGGTAACGTGTAACTCCAGAACACCACAAGCCGTTAAGCACAATTATGAGCACGTTTCTGATGCTGTCAAGATGTAGACGGCACTTTATTGGGGTGTGCTGAACGCCAGCTTGTCGAAACATCTACGCTTCCCGTCCTCGTCGCGCATATTCCACAACAAACTGTCTAAAAACAAGACGCGCCAGACAGCTCGTCATGCCTTCAATCGCTGCATTGGCGAGAGGACGAACCCACGAATGTGGCGCGGTTCCGACCCCCAAACTCTGTAATCTCTCAAAAAGTGGATCGCGTGCGAAGAGGAGGGAACTGTGTTTTCTACCGTACGGCTGGCACCGTAGTTGCCCTTTCAATCGCCTTATTTCTTAAGGCGCGAGGAGAGGTAGAAACTCAGCGCAATTAAAGTGCTCGATGTCGCGATGGCGAAGCTGAAAGAAAAGGTTCAATACGCACTCGACGAAGCGCGCCTGTTGATACTCGGCGCGCAGGTTTTGCTTGGGTTTCAATACCGTGCGGTGTTTGAGTCTGGATTCTCCAGACTTTCCCTACATGCGCAATTCCTCAAGCTGGGCGGGCTGACCCTCTTGCTGATAGCGCTCGTGCTACTGATCTGGCCGGGCGCCTATCACCGGATTGTTGTGGGCGGCGAGGACACCGAGGATGTCCACGAATTCACAACGCACGTTATGGAATTCGCGTTGTTGCCCTTTGCGCTCGCGCTCGGTATCGATATGTTCGTCGCCGCGGAGAAGACGGCGGGTTTATGGGCAGGCATAGTCGCCGGGACTTTTGTGGGCCTGATGGCCCTCACTTGCTGGTACGGAATTGAGGCAGTCGCGCGAATGAGGCGAAAGACCGAAATTGAGGAGAACGAATCGATGAAAGCTGACAACAAAGCCTCAAACACAAATGCGAAGCTGAAAGACAAGATCGAGCACGTGCTTACGGAAACCAGAGTCGTTCTGCCCGGTGCCCAGGCGCTGCTGGGATTTCAACTGGTTGCGATTTTGACTGATGGGTTCGAGAAGCTCCCGGAGTTGTCTAAGTACGTGCATCTCGCAAGCCTTTTCATGGTCGCTGCGACGATCGTCTTGCTGATGACGCCGGCCGCCTATCACAGAATTGTGGAAAGAGGAGAAGAAACTGAGAACTTTCATCGATTTGCAAGCCGGGTTCTATTGGCTGCAATGGTACCGCTCGCACTGGGGGTCTGTGGAGACTTCTTTGTTGTTGTGTTGAAGATAACCGACTCAACCGAACTCGCAGTGTCTGGATTTGCGCTGATGTTGACGCTGTTCTATGGGCTCTGGTTCGGTCTCACAGTTTATTGGCGAAAAGTCCGGCGGCAAACGGCTCAAGCGGATACTTCATATGGGCGGCGGCGCCAAACCGCCGACAAGGCAGCGTGATTTACACTACGCCCGCGCGATCGGGCTTTTAATTTAAAGAAGGTTTAAGGCAGGTACACGGAATGGCTAAGAAAAAACAAAGCGCTTTCGCTCGGGTTCTCGAGGCGTTTTCACGCAAGGTCACAGTATGGTCGGGTAGCTCGTGGGCTTTTCTCCTTGCCTTCGGGATAGTCGTGGTTTGGGGATTGACCGGGCCGCTGTTTGGCTTCTCAGACACCTGGCAGCTTGTGATTAATACCGGAACGACTATCGTTACTTTCCTGATGGTGTTTCTGATTCAACGAGCGCAGAACAAAGAGTCGCTTGCGATCCAGTTGAAGCTGGACGAGATTATCGCGGCCGTGGAAGGCGCGAGCAATCGTTTGATCGATGTTGAAAACATGAGCGAAGACGAGGTCCAGAACCTACATGAGCACTACCAGCAGCTCGGGCGGGTGCTCAAACAAAAAGGCAAACTGGTCGAGTCGCATTCGATCGAAGAGGCGACAACGAAACCGGCGCGAAACGGAAAGAGCTCAAACCGGCGTCAGTAGGCCCGGGGCTTTGCCTCAAAACAAATATTACCAAACTAACTTTATGGCAGACGCGCAGACAATCGAAGACGAGCCGATAGAAATCAGACAGCAGGAGACCGTCCGCAGCGCGCTAAAGCAGGTCCCCGACCATCCTCAGGCCCAACCGCCGGCCGTAGAGAAGAGGAACAAGGCTTGGTTCGCTGGATACATCCTTCTTTTGATCGGCCTCGGCGCTTTGCTCTATTTTTTTGACTTTAGTGCATTCGGCCTCTCGGTCGAGACGATTGCGAAAATCAGAAGGTATGAAAAGTTTGCAATGTTTGTCGTGTTGATCCTTGGTATTTCGTAGGCGTCCGAAATTTACCTGATTGGCCGCCTCGAAGATGCGGTCTCGCGATACAACCTAAGGAGAATTCAGCGGCTCGTTGTAGCACTGGTGCTTCTGTTCTTGCTGATCTCGGCATTGTTCGTAAATTGGTACACCGCGGTGGTATCGCTGGGTTTGATCTCGCTGATACTCGGATTCGCGCTTCAAACTCCCATCACTAGTTTCATAGGATGGATCTACATAATGTGGAGAGCGCCGTACCGCGTTGGCGACAGAATAAAAGTTGGTGACGCGACCGGCGACGTTATCGACGTGAGCTATCTCGACACGACGCTGTGGGAGTTTGGCGGCTTGCTCTCCACCGACCATCCTAGCGGCCGGATCATCAAGTTTCCCAACGCCAACATACTGAGTTCGGCAGTTTACAACTACACCTCGCCTTTTTTCCCTTACGTCTGGAACGAGATAAAATTCAACATCGCTTACGAGAGTGATTTGGATTTTGTGGCGAAGACGATGCAGGAGGTCGCCGAAGAAGAGGTCGGCGAGGCAATGATGGAGCGAGTGAGAATTTACCGTCAGCTCCTCGCCAAAACGCCGGTGGATCAGTTGGAGGTGAGGGAGCACCCCTCGGTGCTGTTCCGCGTCAGCGAGAACACCTGGCTGCAGGCGATCGTCCGTTACGTGGTGGACCCCAAAGCCGCGGGACGAGTAAAGAACCGTCTGATCAAGAAGCTGCTCCTGCGGCTGAACGCTGCGCCTGACCGGGTGCTTTTCCCCAAGAGCAACGCCAGATAGCCGGCGGCGCTGCCTCTACTGATCCCCGCCTTCGCGTCACACCTAATCCGTTCAACCCTCCGACAGTAGCTGGGCCAGTTCCTCTGCGGTGATTTGATAAGCCTCGTTGCAAAAATGACAGGTCAACTCTGCGCCGTTGTCCTTGGCTAGCATGTCCTCAACCTCTGCGCTTCCGAGCGCCGAGATGATCAACAGCGCCCGATCTCGCGAGCACTGGCAGTAGAATCGCGGCTGTTTGTCTTCGAGGACGACGAGATCGAGATCTCCTAACACTTCTTCAAGCATCTCGACCGGCGAAAGACCCGCGCGCACCATATCGGTCGCAAAACGGGACTTTGAGATATTGCTTTCAAGATGCGCGGCGAGGCGATCATCGACGCCTGGCATCATTTGCACGATGAAGCCGCCCGCCGCCGCTACACGCAAGCTGTCGAGAGCGAATTCAGAAGTTGAGGATTCAGGTGAGCCGTTACCGCTCGGGGAAGCTTCGGCCTGATCGACCGTCATCAGAACTCCGAGGCTAACAGCGGAATTGAGCTGTTCGGATTTTGCCAGGTAGTAGGCAATGTCTTCGCCGATCTCTCCCGACACAATCGGGACCATGCCGCGATACGGTTCCTTCATCAGGCCGATTTCAAACCCGGCGTCCCGCGTCACGTAGAGCTTGCCTCCGCCAACGACGGCGCGCACGTCAAGCTTGCCCTGTTCGTTCATTGCGGTGGCATCGGCTTCGGGGTTGGAAACATATCCGCGCACGTTCCCCTCGGGGTCAGCTTGCGCAATGATGTTGCCGATTGGACCGTCGCAATCAAAATGGACAGTCAGCTTCTCGAGGTCTTTGACTCCGCTGCCCAGCAGCAACCCTCCAGTCAAGGTGCGGCCAAGCGCGGCGGATGCGGTTGGGAACGTTCGATGGCGGCGACATGCTTCACCGACCAGATCAGTCGTGACCGCGGCCATGCATCGAATCCGATTGTCAGCAGCCGTTGCGTGGATGAGTTTATCGTTGGTCATAGGCAATCATGTACGGG
>JBASRM010000454.1:0-2023 GCA_049273835.1 Blastocatellia bacterium
GGCCAGCAGTTCTCTGTATCGCTCACGTCGGCGCAGTTTAATACGTATCTTTACTTGCTGGGACCGGACGGGACGGTCCTCGCGCAGGATGAAGACGGCGGTGGAAGCACCAACTCGCGCATACCAGCCTTTAACGGCTTCATCGAACTACCTGCTACCGGTACATACACTATTGAAGTCACGTCATCACTTCCTGCCGAAACTGGAAACTACGCACTGACCCTCACCTCTGGAGTTGTGCCCTGCTCGTTTGCAATATCACCTAACAACCAGTCCTTCTCATCGAGCGGCGGGACCGACAGCGTGACCGTCACCTCACCTTTCGGCTGTAACTGGACTTCCACAAGCAACAACCCCTCTTTCATCACCATTACTTCCGGCGCTGCGGGCACTGGAAACGGTGTTGTCAGCTATTCGGTCGCCTCCAATTCCGGCGCAGCGCGAACAGGGACGCTTACCGTCGCAGGCCAGACCTTCACCGTAACACAAGCTGCCGGAGCGGGCTGCTCTTATTCCATCAGCCCCGCAAGCCAGACCTTCACCGCAAACGGCGGCGGCGGCACCGTCTCGGTCTTTGCCCCCTCGGGATGCGGGTGGACAGCAACGAGTAACGCTGTGTTCATCACCATCACCGCCGGGGCGAGTGGCAGCGGCAACGGCACTGTCACATACGCCGTCGCCCCGAACTCTGGCGCTACGCCCCGCGCCGGGACCGTCACAGTCGCTGGCTTGAGCTTTGCGATTGCTCAGGGTGCAGTTACAAACGCCGTGACCATCACGCTGCTCTCGCCGCTGCCGCAGATCAGACAGCCTGTCATCATCGACGCTACGACCCAACCTGGCTATAGCGGCAGTCCCGTAATCGAGATCAACGGAGCGGCTGTGACCAGCCTTGCAGGACTCTATGTCACCGCGGGCAACTGCACGATCCGGGGGCTGGCCCTCAACCGATTCGCAAGCTTCAACCGAGTCTCGGCCATTCTACTGATCACAAACGGCAACAACGTTGTCGAGAACTGCTACCTTGGCCCCTCGGTCACGGGCACCTCCGGCTTCGCTCCATTCGGCGCGGGGCCACTTGCCGCGGGCATACGAATCCGCAGCTCAAGCAACAACCGCATTGGAGGTACTGTCGGCACTGCCCGGAACCTCATCTCTGCGATTGACGGCAGTGGCATCATCATTCAAGACGGGGCCACAAGCAATCTTATTCAGGGCAATTACATCGGCACCGATGTTACAGGCAGCTTGAGCCTCGGCACGCAGGAGAATGGCGTGTTCCTTCAGAACGCTTCGGGCAATACCATTGGAGGAACACTCGCAGGCGCGGGCAATCTGATTTCGGGGAACGTGGCCTACGGCGTCCTCGCGTTGGATGACGCTCGAAACAACCTCGTCCAGGGTAACCTCATCGGAACCGACGCCACTGGAACTTATCCTGTTCCCAATGGCAATGCCGGGGTCTTCGTATATAATCCCGCCGGCTTCCCCATTCCGACTCTCGATAACACGATCGGCGGCACGGTGGCTGCCTCGCGCAACATCATCTCGGGCAATGACCCCTATGGTGTGGCGCTCGGTGAAGGAGCTACAGGCACGCTAGTTCAGAGCAACTTCATCGGCACGGATGTGAGCGGCGCGGCAGCGATGCCGAACACCTACGGCGTGACTGTCACGCAGGCTACGGGCAGCACGATAGGCGGGGCTGTCGCGGGAGCGAGAAACATAGTTTCCGGCAACCGGCTCAGGGGCATCAGCATAGGGTTTCTCAACAATGGTCAAACCGGCGGCACCGGCACAACAATTCAGGGAAATTTCCTGGGCACCAATAGCGCGGGTACCGGCGCGCTCGGCAACGGGCAAGATGCTATTTTTGTGGAGGTCAACAGCGTCACTCACATCATTAAGGAGAACGTGATCGCTTTCAACGGAGCCAGTGGCGTGCGAATTCCGAACTTGACTGATAATCCAGGCGCGCCTGGTTTTAGAATCGACACTCGTTCTAATTCGATTTTTTCGAACG
>JBASRM010000499.1:0-4133 GCA_049273835.1 Blastocatellia bacterium
CACTTTGAGGGTCGCTGCAGGATTGCGGCCAAAGCCTGCATTCGCTTCGAGTCTACTGAGCTCCTCGTGCCGGCAGTTTTTTTCAGCGACAGCGCAGAGCTCCGGAGTCTTGAGAGCTCCCGCGGATTCAGATTCGAACTCTCTGCGCTTTCGATCGCCTTCCGCAAGGCAGCGATTCGGTCTGCCGGCAAAGCCTGCGATCGCTCCAACTGATCGACATACGCCTTAGCTACTACCAGCTTTGCCGGCCACTCGATCTTTTGCTGGTTCTGTACATTGAGCTCAGCCACTCGCACCGTTTTCGCCGCATCGATCTCATTCTGGGTCAGAAACTCGGTTGGGCTTAGTTCAAACACGTCCAGCCCCCGGGCGATCTCCGAAGCGTAGATGTGACCGTTGTACCAGTAGGCGGACCAGTCCCCGCCCAGTATGAGCATATTTGGATCAATTGGTCCACGATCGAAATAGGCAATTTCAACCGGATGGTCCGCGTCGGTGAAATCCATCACAGAGACACCACCCTGGTACCAGGCTTGCACTTCGATGTCCCGGCCGGGAACTGGAATGAGCGAACCGTTGTGTGCCACACAGTTCTCGCTGTCCCCTTGTGCTGCCGGCAGCTTGTAGTAGCTCGCGAAAGTCAGCTTGTTGTTCTTCAAACGAAACACCGCATCGGCGCCCCATTTGTTCGGATCGTTGGCGCGGCAACGCGCACCCAGCCCGCCTCCCCACTCATCGGTGAATACGATCTTTTTCCCGTCGTTCGAGAAAGAGGCCGAGTGCCAGTATGAGTAGTTCGGATCGTTTACTGCATCCAGACGCTTCGGGTGAATGGGATTTCTTATGTCCAGCACGATTCCATTTCCGGAGCAGGCGCCCGCGGCCAATCCAATCGACGAGAACACCGTAATATCGTGACACTGGTTGCTGTCACTTGGCTTCTCCAGACCTTCTTTGCCGTGGGTGCCTCCGTTGTTCAAGCCGTTGAGTGCGCGCGTTCGCGGATCGATGAACACGCGAGGAGTGGACACGACCTTTGCATCCTGCGGCGCAGCCAGCGGAACTTTGATTACATCAATGCGAAACAGCGCCGTGTTCGGATTTTTATCCGGTGCTTCACCTGAACACCCGGCCAACTCTTCACTTTGACGCACGAATGATGTGCCGGATACGTAGATATAGACGTTGTTCTTATCCTTCGGATCGACTACAAGCGTATGGGTGTGCGAGCCGCGGCAAGTCTGCACTGCTGCTATCTGCCTGGGATTCCTAACGTCGGATATATCAAAAATCCTTACGCCGCGGAACCGATCTTTTTGCGGCGCAGGCACAGTCGGCTTTTTCTCTTCGCCGGGCGCCGGCGGAGGTCCGGGCGGAAATCCCTGTGTGCCGCAATCAAGCCGGCCATTTGGCATCTCGACCGACATAAACATTAGGTTCTTGTAAACCGACACATCTCCTTGTCCACCTGGACAAACCATCGTCGTTAACAATTTGGCGTTCGCGGGATTGGAGATGTCATAGATGTTGACGCCATAAAAATTACCCTGAAACAGGTGGCGTCCCTGGAACGCAAGGTCCGAGTTTGCAAACGCCAGTTGAGCCATCACCAATTGCATCGGCTTTGGCATCTTTGAGGGGTCGGGCACGCCCAGCATCCCCAAGGTCTTCTGCACTTTTGGATTATTAGGATCAGCCGAGTCGAGTTGAAACGCATCAGGTTTCTTGAAAAGCTGGAGATGCTTCAGACCCATCGATACTTCACCGGCGTCGTACATACCCGATGTCAGTTTGGTCCGCGGATCGTTGGCATCTGAGCCGGTCATTCCGGGAGGGAGCGGCGGCGCCGGCTCGGGCGCAAACGGATCCTCTTCCGCTTTCTTCTTGTCGGTTTTAGTGTCTGCCGGCTTCGTTGACTCCTGAGACGAAGGCGTTTGGGCCTGCATCTCGCCGGCAAAACACAAAACAAGGGAGGCTGCGAGTAAACGGAAAGCAATGGTTTGTACTCGATTCATCGTTTATCCTCTAAGGGTTTTTCTTCAGCATGCTTTGCATGATCCGGATTTCGGCGCGCTGCCCGCTGTCTACGTCCGTTGCGAAGTTGAACAACTCAGCGTCCTGTCCCGCGCCCGCAGTGTCGAACAAATCTTTCACCATGGTCAAAGCGCCGCCGTGATGCTGAATCATCCCTGTCAGAAACAGATGGTCGAACTCCTGGCCTCTTGCTTTCGTGAGTGCTTCCATCTGCTCCGGGGTTAGCATCCCAGGCATAAGCCCCATTGGCTCGTGCGACATATTTGGCATGTCAGCCATGGCCTGCGAAATTGGCTGCCCACGGGACGCCAGCCAACGTTTCATGAACTTTATCTCGTCGGACTGCGACCTGCTGATTCGGGCACCTAGCGACCTCACATCCCTGTTCTCAGTATGCGATTCGATCCACGCAGTCATCTCAACCGCCTGAGCATGATGCATAATCATACCTTGCATGAACTGCACATCTGCTGGTGACGTTGGTGGCAGTTTAGCCCTCATCGTCGGGGGAAGAGTCCGCGTTGGTTTTCCCGGCGCACCAGGTTGGACCACGACCGGTGTCGCTGGTGCAGTCTGAGCGCAGACGCGTAAAGGGAACAAACTTGCGAGAGCACTCGCTGCCGCAAGTACGCATGAACACGCCGCGACACGTAACACACCCCGGATCTCCCAGGTGCGCCTCACATAACGAGGTCTGATGTGCCGTAAGTAGTTAAACATTGTCGGGCTCACACTATCACATTTAGCGGCGAACCTCACATCCGGTTAAGCCTGGTGACTAAAAATAGGCATTTGATCTTGTAATGCCTCAAGAGTCCGCAGATCCACCAAAATGATCACCGAATGATTTATACCTTGCGCTTCTATACAGGTAACAGACGAGATTTGGGATGACGCCGCCCGGCACTACGACGAGCGGGCGCTTGCCGCCTTGATCCTCTCGATCGCACTAGTCAACGTCTGGAATCGGCTCAATGTCAGCACAAAGCAGGTGGCTGGCGAATGGGCGAAATCGCCAGATCAGGATGCCAAGGGATTCCAAAGGAGATAAGGCAATGAAAAAACTACCAGGCAGAATTTATGCGCTAAATTTGAGTCGCGCCTAAAATATCCGGTAACGTCATCCATTAATTTCAATTTCTGATTCCATTCGGTATTGCAACAAGGGCAGCCCACCGAAGCCAACCGCTTTGCTACCAAACGCAGTGCTAAACCCTTTTGCCGATCAGCCCGATGATGATCATGACGAGGCTGAGGCCGCCGATGGCTCCCGCAACTGTTCCAACCGTTTGCATTAACGCCACAGTATCGTTTGACTTCGACGCGATGGACAACATGAAGAAGTAAAACGCGAGGGCAATGACAATAAGAACAAAACCCACAATGACGATTCGCCAATTCTTGCGTCGCATAGCCGCTAGTCTCCCGCGCTCAATCAGCAACTTCGAGATCATGACATCGACGGTGGGCGTGGTGCAATTACCGCCAGACTGTCATTAGCTGCTTTTACACTTTGACAAATAGATCAACTTTGCGCCTTCCAAAATCGTTGTCGTTTCGCTTCTGTCCCTCTAAACCATATACTCCCCGCAGAGATCGCGATCGAGCGAGTAACGAAACTACTTTTAATGACTTCCGATCCGGTGGCGGCGGTCGAGCACTCGAGAAATGCCATCGTGGATCTTTCATTGAGACGGAAGACAAGCAAATGAAAACTCAAATCGCATTCACTTGTTTTGCGATGTTGCTGGCGCAAAGTGTCGTCAGCGGATTCTTGCCCCAGGCCGCGGACAAGAAAGAGAGAGTGGCAGCCTTCTCATTGGCTGACCTCAAGTACTTTCACCGTTTCACGAAAGACGATCAGCACGAATACACCCCAGCCGGCCAAGAGGATTTGAATGCGTGGACAGACATGGTGACGTTACAGTTTTATCGAAAAGCGAAAGACGGCGAAGCTCTTGCCGCTACCGCGAACGCCGTGCTTGAGAACTATAAAGCGAATAAAGCATTGGTTGTAAAAACATATTCGGTTCCCGCGGCCAAGGACAAGCCCGCAGAGCATTTGATCGTTGTGATCTTTGGTCGTCCTGAGTTCATAG
>JBASRM010000510.1:0-2686 GCA_049273835.1 Blastocatellia bacterium
AGGAAGTGCATGTCGATATCGGCGCCGTTATGGCTGGGAAGAAAGAAGATGTTTTGATCATGGCCAATGACATCATCATGGTGCCTAACAGCCGAACCAAGACGGTCGGCGGCGCATTGCTCAAGGCGTTCGGTATAACGACCATCACGCGCATGCCGCTTCCATAACCCGCGACTTGAGGCTACTAAGAAACAGCCCCCGTGATGTAGTGGAGAACAGCAATGTCAGATGAACAGTTAGAATTAGAAAAAGTCTCGCTCCCAGATGAAGCCCCTATTATGCGGCCGGGCTATCCCCATATGGGCGGCTACCCGGACGCCACGGCCTACACGTACGGATATGGCGAGGACGATGAACGCGCATACTTGCGCCGGATGTGGCGCGCAATAAAGAAGCGCAAGCTCGTCATCCTGGTCATCGCCATCATCGTCACCTCAGTGGTAACCGTCGAGGTTTATCGCACCAAGTCTATCTACCAGGCCTCGACCACCGTTGAGATTGGCAAAGACAGCCGCACGCTCAGAAGTGGCAATCTAATCCTGCAAACTGATGAGGGAGACGACCTCTACTATGTTCAGGCCGCGATGAAGACTCGAATCCGCCAGCTTCAAAGTCGTCCGCTGCTCGAAGCGGTGGTTGAAAACCTGAAGCTTGATAAGAACCCACGGTTTCTGGACGTTAACTCGCGGCGCTCGATCCTGGAGGCCGCCAAGAGCATCGCGGGACGATTAGCGCCGCAGGAGCCATGGACGCCGCCACCTGTGCTGGAGACTGTTGCCGCGTCTTCAACCGGCGAGCGCTCTCGGGAGGAGAGCGCATACCTTGCCCGTTACGTCGATGTGCTGGCGGCTAACCTCAGCGCCGATGCGCTGCCCGATACCCGAATGCTCGTGATCTCGTTCACTCACACCGAGCCGGTGCTTGCGGCCGACATAGTCGATAATATTGCACAGGTCTTCATCAAACGGAGCTTCGAGAGCAAGACCGAAAAGTACACCAATGCGTCGGAATGGCTTGATAGGTCTACTCGCGAATTGAAAGCAAGTGTCGAAAAGGCTGAGCAAGAACTGGCCGATTATAGCAGCAGGCATAACATTTATTCGGCCGATGCCAAAGAAAACCTGGCAATAGACAAGCTGACCAAGCTGCACGGCGAGGTCACTAGAGCCCAAACCGAGCGATTGCTCAAACAATCGCTGTTTGAGGAGGTCAGGGCCGGGCGCGTCGCTCAGCTCCCAGACGCATTCTCCGATCCGAGAACTGCCGAGCTTAGAAAAAGATTAGGCGACCTGGCGGTTTCGCTTGCCCAACTGGAAACTACCTACGGACCCAAACATCCCAAGGTCATCGAGACTAAAGAGCAGATGGTGACTATTCAAGGGCAGATTGATGACAGCAAATCGGCGCTCGAGGAAAAACTAAAAGCTGATTACGAGCGTGCCCTTCGCGACGAATCATCGCTCAATGGGGCCTTGGCAATCGCCAAAAATGAGGCTGCCCAGCAGAACCAGGCCTCAATCCAATTCAATATCCTGCGAAAAAACGTAGAGACAGCCAATGCCCTTTACACCGAATTCCTCCAGAAGACTAATCAATCCAAGATTCAGGAGCACGAACAGCACAACAACACCAAAATGATAGATCCGCCGCGTGTGCCGATCTCGCCGGTCGGTCCAAACCGCCCGCGCACGATACTAATCGGATTTCTGGTGAGTCTGCTCGCTGGTGTGGGGTTGGTCTTCGTGCTCGAGTACCTGGACAATACCGTTAAGACGGTTGAAGACGTGAGCCGCTACACGCAGTTGCCTGCGCTTAGCGTTATCCCGGCAATCTCTGGGCGTAAACAGCGTCTCCTGACTGGCGGTAACGGAAAAAAGAAATCGGATGCCAGCCTTGTTTTGGGGAACGGGGGCCGCATGAAGACGGATCAGTTGAGTATGCTCGACAGCCGCTCTTCGGTTGCGGAAGCGTATCGCGTACTTCGAACGTCAGTGCTTCTGTCATCGGTAGACCGCCCGCCCAAGCTGATACTGATTACGAGCGGCCAGCCTGGTGAAGGCAAGACGACAACCGTCGTCAACACCGCAATCTCGTTGGCGCAATTGGGAGCGTCGGTATTGATCATTGATTGCGATCTCAGGAAGCCGTCGACTCATAAGGTGTTGGGGGTCGATCAGTCACGCGGCTTGTCCACATACCTCTCGCGCAACATCGACGTCAATGAGGTCATTCAGAAGCTGCCGATTGCAAATCTGTCGTTACTACCCTGCGGTCCGATTCCGCCGAATCCGTCAGAGATGATAAGCTCGGGGAAGATGAAACAGATGTTGCAGACATTATCGGAGACGTACGACCACATAATCATCGACTCGCCGCCCCTGTTAAAGGTCACCGACCCGGTCATCTTGTCGACGATGGTGGACGGGGTGATTCTGGTGGTCCACGGTGGCAAGAGCACACGCGACATTGTGCGCCGCACACGGCAAGAATTGTCAATCGCCGGAGCACGAATTTTTGGAGTGGTATTAAATAACGTCGACGCCGGCCAAGAGGGCTACAACGACTACTACGAGGCCTACTCCGATTACGAACAGGAGAGCGCTGGAGCAAGCGGAGACTAAAGCCGCTTGCTTGAAATCTTGACTTGCGGTTTTGGTTCGCAGTTCGGCGCACGCAGTCTCCATTC
>JBASRM010000519.1:0-4270 GCA_049273835.1 Blastocatellia bacterium
ACACTCGCGCCGGCTTGATTCACGGTGAAGGTCTGTCCCGCGATTGTCATCGTGCCCAGCCGAGCCGTTGCGCTCACGTTTGCCTGCACCGAGTAGTTGAGCGTCCCGTTGCCGGGCCCATCGATTCCTGATATCAGTGTTATAAAGGTATCGTTGCTCACGGCGGTCCAGTTGCAGGTCGATGTTGTCGTAACGTTGACCGAACCAGGACCGCCATTTGAAGCGTACGACGCGCTCGCCGTTGACAGTGAATAGTTGCAGCTTATTCCACTATTGATCGGCGCGCACTGACAAAACTCGGACGTGTTTCCCGCAGCGTCCCGCGCCAGGGCATTGACGAATCCGCCTGGATTCGTCACGGTGAAGGTCTTATCTATCGCGGCGTCCCCGTTTTCATTTGTGTGGAAGAGCAACCCGAGAGCAATCACTCGCTGCCCCACCTGTGGATTGGATTCTGTGCACTGATCCGATGTGTAGAAATCAAGCCAGAAATTGCTGTTAGGCGTTGAGTTGAAACTCCCAACAATGTGGAGCACTCCATTCATGAGAGTCACACTAATAAGCGTGGGGTAATTCTGTAGAAGATTGGCGCCAGTGTCCGGATCGCGAGCGTCGTTTTTCGTTGCTCCGGCCGGGCCGAGGTCTATGGGAACGACGTTAGAGAAGATGGAATTCTGCACGACTGTATTATTGAGATTCTCTCCCGTTGCTGGGAGATTTGGGGCATTAGGGATTCGGACCGCATTGCCTCCATTAAACGCGATGAAATTGTTTTGAATGCTGGCATTTGTGGTTCCATCATTGATAAAAACCCCGTCTCCCAGATTGCCTAGATGGATTTGGCCGGTGCTGTTAGTTCCAATATAGTTCCCGTGGACCAGGTCTCCTCTCGACGACGGGCCACCGCTGATATCAACTCCGGCTCCGTTACCCGAGATGATGTTGCCAACACCAGCACCTTGGCCACCGATTGTGTTGTTTGGAGAGGCGTTGATTAAGACCCCAGCAGCAAGGTTGCCAAGGGGAGAAGTGCCGCCAAAGTCAGTGCCAATATAATTGCCCTGCACGAAGGTCCCCGTCACCCCCACCAGCTCAATACCAAACGAGTTATTGCCCGAAATGATGTTACGGGCACCGGAAGCGGAGCCCCCGATCGTGTTGTTGCTTGGACCATTGGCGAGGAGCACTCCACCAGTATCGCCGCTTGAATCAATGGAGTTGGAAAGGGCAGCGGTGCCGTTCACGTCAGTTCCGATGAAGTTGCCCTGCACCAGGTTCCCTGTTGCAGAGCCAAGCATTTCAATTCCAGATCGGTTATTGCCCGATATGACATTGCGGGCGGAAACAACAGTGCCCCCGATTGTGTTGTTATCTCCACCATTAATGGCCATGCCATCATTAGCGTTAGCCAGGCCAGCAGTGCCGTTGACGATAGTGCCGATGTAGTTGCCCTGCACCAAAATGCCCACTGAGCCGTTACTGATGTCAATTCCGTTGGTGTCATTACCCGATATGATGTTGCGCGCACCAGGAGTAGTTCCCCCCACTGTGGTGTTCGGAGCGACGAAAAGGCCTTCTCCGTTCCCGAGGTCGGCAGTGCCGCTCGCATCAGTCCCGATGTAGTTCCCCTGCACCAGGTTCCCTGGAGCAAAGTTTCCAAGGATATCAATTCCAAACGACTCATTGCCCGATATAACGTTGCGGGCGCCCGCGGCAGTGCCTCCGATCGTGTTGTTGGGTGAGTCGACTATGAATACACCACCAAGAGCGTTGCCGAGGGCCACGGTACCGCTGACATCAGTGCCAATATAGTTCGCAGCTATGATGTTTCCCCCTGGGGGTTCTATTCTGATTCCAAGACCTTCGAAGCGATTGATCACCAATCCCTTTATCGTGCTTGATCCGGCTGTGATAAACAGGCCATTACCGGAGCCCGCGTCGTTTACGTCGTGTGGGGCGTTAATACCATTGAGTTCTATCAATGGAGCGCCCGCGTATCCCGGTTGAGTCGTGCCGTCGACGTTCACCGGGCTCGTTATGGTTGGCAGGGCCAAACCAGTCATGCTACCAACGTTGATTGTCTGGACGCCCGATCCGATGCTGAAAGTGATCGTATCCAAGCCCGGGTTCGCGTTGGCATCAAGTATAGCCTGCCTCAACGATCCAGGCCCGTTATCGTCCGTGTTTGTCACCGTTATTATTGACGAAGGTGTCAGAACCATTGATGGCGCGATCTGACCTTTTCTGAGCACTACTAAATCGCTCAGAGCATATGCGTTCACTCGCATCGGCAGCACGCTCACCGGCTCGCCGTCAACATCGAGCCAAACAGGCTTAGCCGCCTCTTGCAGTCGTGGGTCAGTGCTTCCCACAATGATCCGCAGTCTATGGCCGTTAGAATACACTCCTACGAGGTTATCCGCTGGAGCACTCGAAACCCGTGCGCGAACCAGTTGAGTAATCCGCGATGACGGATCAGGCGCAACCACGCCGCTCTTCCAGTCTTCTATTCGATCGCTCACGTTTCTTCCGGTTGGCCTCCCTCCACTCAGCAGATACACCGCGCCATCATCGGACAGCAACGACAAACCTGTCTGACCATCGCCCATAAAGTCTCCGATAGCCGCTGCCTTGATCGCGTAGGGAAAAGAACGCTGGTAAATTTCTGCTTTAGGAACTTCAGCCCGTTTGATTTCATCCAGAGACAACTTGCGATCACGTCCGTACACCACTACCAAATCACTGCCCGACCCAACCACCAGATCCATCGTGTAATCACTATCGAGACGACCCAGCGCAATCGCGGTCACTTCAGCACGCAAGGCGTGAGCTTCGGGGTTGCCCCGAAGCGCGCCATCAGGCGATTCGAATACAAGCACCTTCGGACCATCCGCTGCTACCACTCCAACGACTATATCTGCCAGGCCATCAGCCCGGTTGATCTCCCCGGTGATAAGATTTGTTACCCTGCCATGCAAATCTATTCTTATGGCCTCGCCGAAGCTTCCCTGCCCGTCTCCCCTAAAGAACCACAGGTCATTGCCCCCGCGGGCCGCCGCCACTACATCCCAGTGACCGTCAGCGTCGAAGTCTCCTGTACCGATGAAGTCCGCTGCTTCGGGTACTTCAAACACAAAGGCCGGGGCCAAGAACGGCGCGTCAGTGAATGCTCCTTCTGCTTTACGCTGCTTTGCCTGCGGCGCATTCGGATAGATCGAATCCACGTTGCCTCGCATCAGCGTGACGATGCCACTCTGTGGTCCAGCATATCCGCTTATCAAATCGGGCACGCCGTCTTCATCAAAGTCTGCCGACGCCAGCGATAATCCTTGCGCCTCATTGCGCTCCAGCGCTTGAACCAGCTCAGCGGGCCCCAGGTAAGAGGTGATCAACTCATGACCGTCGCTCAGGTTGATCCACGGATTTCCGCGACCTGCCGCCTGAACGCTCACTCGTTCGCTGAGCGCCGCCTTCTCGATTGTCGTTTGTATAGTTGCGGGTTTGTTGTCCGAGTCCAACGCCTGTACCAGGTGGCCTGTTTCAAATGCTATCAATCCCAGTGTTATGAACGACGCTAACCATAGTTGAGTCTTCTTCATCCTGGCCTCTTGGCGCCCCGACGCTTAGCAGTCGTCCTTTGTTTAGCCTCGCCGCGTCTTCGAATTGCAGATTAACTACCGGAACTTGAAGTTTTTCGTCCAGTCACGCTCGGTGTAAGGTTGTCACCGATCTCTTTATTGGTCTCGCGAAGTTCTAATCACAGAACCTGCTCCTTGCAAACATATACTGTCATTCTCGACACTATGGATTCACGGACACCGACCAATTGAGCCTCAAACTGCTTCGGATTGGTTATGATCGGTGTTCTGCGCTTACGAGCTAATCGGATTAATTAACCTGAGGCGTATTCTAGAGCTGTCCAGATAGTTACTCCAAAACGGGAGCCATCTTACGTACCCCTCAACATCAAGTGAAGCAGATGAGTTGCGAGGGCGCGCGTCACTTTTTCGCACTAAGTTCAAATCAATCGGCTCGCATGCCGTGAACCGTCGGCGGCGGGAAGGCTTCCTTACCTGATGAAAGCTGACGGCGCGGGCACGTCTCCAGTGACCCCCCAACCTTGGTTCCGTACCGTCCCGTTCGAGCTGTTTATGATGAACCACACCCCGCTCGATGGCCGCCACACCGCTATGTCCACCTTCCCGTCTCCATCAAAGTCTCCACACAGCGGTTTGTCCGTGCTCACTCCCCACCCTGAAGTGCTCACCGA
>JBASRM010000525.1:0-4480 GCA_049273835.1 Blastocatellia bacterium
GTTGTTGTTGTTTCGCTGAGACCACTTGACTTTCGGGAGCGGAGGATTTTGCTTGTACCAGGTGCGCGCGTAATCCTCGGGCGACAGGGTCCGCTCGACGGTGTCCGCTCCGCCGTTGCCAAACGTCTCGTACAGCCGGCTGATGCCGTTGTGGAGAGCGGCTATAAACATCAGGTAGCCGGGCGACCAGGTATCGAAAGTCCCGTGAGTGAACACCCCGGGCATCCCGAACTTGGTCATCTCCGATACGTTGTTCCACCCGATCATCTGCCATTCGTCGGCGAGAATCGGGTCTATCCACGCATTGTAAGGCCCGTCACCCACCGTGTTGTCATAAAGATAAGGCACCGATTCGTGGAGATCGTGAAGCACCTGGGCCTTCCAGGTGATGAAAGTTTTGGCGACGTTCTGGGTGAGCTTAAGGGTCATTGCCATCGCGTCGCGATTGTTATCGTGAGCAACGTAATGCCCCCAATAGATCAGCGGCGGCCAATTCTGTCCGGGATGAGCGAGGTGCCAATTGTAAACGTCTACCATGCGGTCGCGGCCATCTACTTCAACGATCGGGGTGATAAGTGTGATGACGCCGTCACGGATTGACTTGACGTAGGGGCTTTCATCAACCGCCAGTCGATAGGCGAGCTCCATCAGCGCGGTTGGCGATCCGGTCTCAGGCGAGTGAATCGTTCCGGTGATGTAATAAATCGGAGTGGAGGCCGCAACGAGCCGTTCGGCTTCAGCGTCGTCCATGTTGATCGTGCGAGGATCGGCGAGTCTTCCAAGCCGCGAGCGGTTTTCTTCAAGTTTGGACATATTCGCTTCGGAGGTCACCGCAACGGCGATCATCTCGCGCCCTTCTTCGGTTGTGCCGATCGAAAAGACCTTTACTCGCGGACTGGCCTTCTCGAGCATCCGCATGTACTTGTAGACCTCGTGGGAATAGGGGAGCTTTCCAGGCGCGCCGGCGATGTCACCCAGCACGGCTTTAGGAGAGGGGACGGTCTTGGACGCGGGCAGGTAGTCGACTAGTGGCGAGCTGAAAAAAGTCTCGGTGGTGTACTCGCGAATCTTTTTTGTGTACTCCTCATCGATGGGTTGATTCGGGTCGCGACCGGGCTTACTAGAAGGGGCGCCGTGATTTTGAGTGCGACCCGCGCTAACGGCCGCGGTAAGAATTAAGACAAGCGATATGACTGAAACAATTTTTGGTGCGTAACGTCTGAACATTTCGCCTCCTGGGGGACGACATTTAGTTTTATTTGAGTGCTTCACTTGCGGGCGCATCCTAGCAAAGCCGAATCGGAAACGGCAAGGTGTCTGACCAGAGCGCCATCCCGCGGCGAGTGGTTGCGGGAGCGAAGTCGCCTGGGTGTCGGGAGGCTCGTCGACTCGCCCTGCGGCTTCAGGCTGCCGCCGCTGCGCGGGCTCGCAGATGCGAACAATCGATCGACCCGTCGCGCGTAGCCTGCCATGGTTTTAGCTTTTAAGTCCGCGATGATCGTCCTATAATCGCGCTGTTCTTGCTCAAGCGTTGAAAGGCCATTCCAAAAATGCCAGACGCCCAAGATCCGGTCCATCCCGATAGCTCAAACTCTCCCGTTACGGTAGCCAATAAACCAATCGTTCCTAACCGCGTTTCATTGTTCACATCGTCGGGCGAAGTCACTCGCTATCAGTGGATAGTCCTCCTCGTGGCCTGGCTAGGCTGGGTCTTCGATAGCATGGACGGCACCCTCTTCTCTCTGGTTCAAAAACCGTCTATGACCGAGTTGATGGGACCCGGCGCAACCGAGGCGGCAATCGGCTTTTACAGCAGTGTGGTTTTTTCGGTGATGTTACTGGGTTGGGCGATCGGTGGAATAAGCTTCGGAATTATCGCCGACTACATCGGGCGCACAAAGGCTCTCGCCGCGACGATTTTGATCTACTCGCTGTTCACCGGTCTTTCAGCCGTTGCTCAGAGCTGGGAGCAATTGGCGGCCTTTCGGTTCATAACCGGACTCGGCCTCGGCGGGGAATGGGCTGCAGGAGCCGCTTTGGTGGCAGAGGTCTGGCCTGATCGTCTCCGTGCGAAGGCGGGCGCGATGCTTCAATCCGCTGCTGCCTTTGGCTATTTCTTTGCCGCATTGATCACTCGAGTCGTGGATGTGCGCTCCTGGCGATATGTCTACCTGGTCGGCGCGGTTCCCGCCATCTTCGTGTTGTTTATTCGGTTGCTGGTGAAGGAGCCTGAACGGTGGATCGAGGTTCGCGATCGACGCAGGCTCGCCAGGGCTGAGGGACGAGGACGGGGTAAGGCATCAGAGCTGGACTCATTCACCTTGAAACAATTGTTCGGTCCCGAGCTTCGCCGCGATACGATTGTGGCATCGTCGCTCGCATTCACTGTGCTATTGGCGCTATGGGGCGCGACGATGTGGATCCCGTCGGTGATTCGAGAGATCGGCTCGCGCGAAGGACTCACCGCGGCGGACCAGAACCGATATGCGACTTATGCGGTGATGCTGCTGAACGGCGGCTCCCTCTTTGGCTATCTGGGCTTTGGCCCGCTCGCGGACGGGTTAGGCCGGCGCGCGGCGTTTCTGATCTACTTGTTGGGCGGGGTAATTGTGTTTCCGATCACCTTTTTGATGACTAGCGGCATAACCCAGATTTTCATCCTGCTTCCGCTGGTTGGTGTCTTCACTCTGGGTATCACCAGCGGGTTTCCTATTTACTTGCCCGAGCTGTTTCCGACTCGTGTTCGAACCAGCGGCGTCGGCTTGTGCTACAACATGGGCCGCATCGTTACCGCAGGCGGCGTGTTGGTAACCGGAACGCTGGTGGGGTTCTTCGGTTCTTACGCGAAAGCGGCAAGCGCGGTTAGTTTGATCTACTTGCTTGGAATGTTCGTGTTGATCTTTGCCCGGGAGACGCGAGGCGCGCGCCTGACCTGAAGCACTCGACGCAACATTGTTGCCTACTACTCGGCGGGGCCTGCGAGGCAACCTTAAAGGGTTGAGCTCAGAACGGCCCCGGTGCCAGCCGACGAAGAAAGCCACGGAGGAGGATGAGCAAATGAACTACTCACGATCAATTATCGCTATGGCAGTCTGCCTATTAACCTTGTCTGTATGCGCTCAAGCGCAGACGATTACCGCGACCCTTGAAGGGCGTGTCACAGATAACTCCAGCGCGGCCGTAAATGGTGCCAGCGTCACTGCTGTGAATTCAAGCACCGGACTGTCCCGCTCGGCGGTCACCTCCGACAGCGGCGAGTACCGCATCTCGCTCCTCCCTGTCGGGGAGTACACGGTCACGGTGGAGCATCGCGGTTTCCGGCGCGACGCAAGGAAGATCGTTCTGGTCATCGGCCAGACGGCGAGTCTGGATTTTGACTTACAAGCCGGAGGAGTCGCCGAGCAGGTGAATGTGGAAGCCGCGGATACAATCGCAGAACCCACACGAACCGAAGTAAGCTCGGTCATAAGCCAGCGTCAGATTGTGAGCTTGCCTGTAAACGGCCGGCAGTTCATCGACTTTGTTTTGCTTGCGCCGGGCGTAACCATCGGCGATACGACCTCGGGCAGCACCGATGTGATTGTCGAACCGGTTACAAAGATCTCATTCGCCGGGCAAAACATTCACTTCAACTTTGTCGCCATCGATGGAGCCGACAACATATCGACCGCATCTGGAATTCAAAAGACAACACCTTCGCAGGACGCGGTTCAGGAGTTCCGCGTAGTCAACACGGTTTACAGCGCGGAGTTCGGGCGCGCGGTGGGCGGCATTATCAACATCATCACAAAAAGCGGAACGAACGAGGTGCACGGCTCGCTCTACGAATATTTCCGCAACGATGCGCTTGATGCCAAAAGCATCCTCGCGTCGCCGGGCTTGAACACGCTCCGACAGAACCAGTTTGGCGCCGCGGTGGGCGGGCCGTGGAGGAAAGATCGGACTTTTTACTTTGTCAACTACGAAGGCCAACGCCGAAGCGAATCGCCGTTTTACAACTCGATCGTGCTCGCCAATATCGACGCGATCAACCAGGCTAAAGTAACTCGCTATGGATTGCCCGCAGAGAACCTGAACCTGCTGCGCGACTCGGATGCCGACAATTTCCTGGTAAAGCTGGATCATAACCTGAGCGAGCGGCACACGCTGACCGGTCGCTATTTCTTCAACGACGCACGATATACCAATGTCTCGCCGCTCAACGACGGGTTTGATTTGCCCTCAGGGTTCAAGGACAACTTTCTGCGCGATCAATCAATCGTTGCGAATCTGATCTCGACGTTTACGCCGAATCTGTTCAATGAGCTTCGGGCGCAGTACGCGCATCGCTCCTTTGATTTTCCGACGGTGAGCACCCAGCCTCATCTCGAGGTCGCAAATACGTTTGCGATCGGAGTCAATCGCGGGAATCCCGACTTCTACAAAGAGAGCCGCTTCGAGCTGGTCGACAACGTCACTTTTACTCGCGGACGGCATACCC
>JBASRM010000534.1:0-4117 GCA_049273835.1 Blastocatellia bacterium
ACTTCTAATCTAAAGAACACGGGGGTTAGTTGAGCTTCGGCAAGAGCGAGCCGTCTCGTGAATGGCTGTGCTTCATCGACGTACGGCCCACCAGCAGCACTGATTACCTTTGATGAAGGATACGCACAAATCGTATTCGGATCGTCCGTACCAAGTCGCTCTAGCTGCTTGTCAAGAGGTAGATCTGGCAATCGCTTAATGTGAGGGTTTTCGGAATAGCTCGCGAACGCGAGCGTCACTTTTTCATCGTGCATCAGCTCTGCGAGCATGGCTTGCATTGCGGCCCAGGTAACGTTCATCTCATCGCACAAGTCCGACAGCAAGATGCCGTTAAAGTCTGACGACGTAAGAAAGAAGTTTAGAATACGATCCAGTACATGCTCTTTCATAGATAGTAATTATACTGATTCGCGGCAACCAATGCTCCGCGGCATTCACATTTGGCCTAGACGGCGCTAAGATTTCCGTGGTCTCAGCTGTATCGAGATTCGACCACGCTGAAAGAAGGAGAGCGAAACCGCAAAGCAAGCCAGCAAAGATCCACTTATCAAGGCCCGCGACCAATTGACGCGGTACGATGCAGGAGATCTGGTCAGGGCAATAGCAGCCCTTCAGCTGTGCCCACGAAACTCAGACCAGTACATTCGACTTGAGGCCCTGGCACACGCCGCCGCCTCTCCCCTTTGAACCCGGGAAACCAGCGATTAATCTACATCGCCTGAAGACCCTTTGTAATACCTGTCCGTTTGGCGAGGGATGGATTGCGGCGGCAGAAGATCCTTCTACTAACCTTTTCACAGAAGCATTCACGTTCTTTGGCGGGTCATACATCGTCTTTCCCGGCCTCGTCTCCGAAGCGACGTTCATTCTCAAGAACATTTCCAAGGGACTGTTCCTTTGCGCCGATGCGTTTCCCGACCCACGTCTTAGCGGTCGAGCGCGTAGACTGTTTACTGCGGTGCTAGCGCTCAGTGACCAAACTGCGAAGCGAGCAGGCCTGACGCGCGCGGTCGAACCGATTCCAGCATTTCGGAAACCCGTCACAATACCGAACGCTCAGTCACTTAGGCAGATGAAGGAGGCTGTCTCGTTCAGCCATTCGGAGGCTCGCAGCCTGCTTCGCGAAGTTGGTGCAGAACTCTCTGATTTGGAACCACTCGTTACGCCGATTGGGTCCGTCTGTCTGGAGGACTACCACATTGACAATGGTGCGCTGCTTACAAAGCCGATTGTTCGAACTGGGGACAATCTGATCGTTTCGCTTCCAGGAATGCTGGTTCCAGCTGCCTGGAACCAGGTTATCGGATTGGCGATCGATTCAGGATCGAAGCATGAGCTGGCTGAGAGATACAGCCTAGCTGTCTGGGATAACGTCACCCAGTCTCTTGGATCCTTGGATCACGATCCTGTTCGGTTCCCATTACCCAAGAATCAGACTCCCGGTCTCCGCGAGGGCATCTTCACGCTAGACACAGACAAACTGATCTACGCGGTGTTGGTTACTGATACTCTCGATCACTATGACGCGAAGAGCCCTTTTGGCTCGTGGCCGGTACGCGACCTCGAGGCCAAGACTGCGGAACGCGTTCGCGAGATCGAGAGGAGAATACTTGCTTCAAGGGCCGCACCCAACGAGTTACTGATCCTTTTGATCCATCAGGGAATAGGTCGCTCGCTGACAACGCCGATGCCCGAGCCCGAGTGGTCTCCGATCTTAACTTTGACAGCGGCGGACTTGGAAACTGTTTCGACTCTCGAAGCAGGGGATCCCATGCTCCTCTGGAAATGGGCGCACTCCTTCGTCGACATTCGCCGTACCACTGAGGTGATCGTCTTCAGTGCGTTGGACGAGTTTAATCTCTATAAGGCGCGCGGATATAGCTATTACCTTTCCGACGATCGCAAACCGGATTCACTCCATATCGCACCGGACGGCGCATTAAGCTTGCGTTGCAAGGTGGCGCGGCAACGCGATCTTCACGGCGTCCGCCTATTCAACGGCGCCTTCGGCGAAGTGGCGGCGTTGAATGATACGACTGTGCCGATCTATATACCGACGGACAGCATTGCAGACGGTCGAGGAGACTATGTGGCAGTTCTTGTGGAGGGGCTTCCGCTACCGATCTGGATTCTCTCCGGCAGGTATGAGGACGAAGCACACCGTTCGATGCATCGTCTTTATGCTCAGTTTGCGGATGCAATTGCGTACTGGCTCTGGCAGTTCAGTCCCTCAATCCGTGACACCCTCGCGCCGCTAGCCGCTGGACACCAACAGATCCTCATTCGCCTCTGGATTGAACCCAGCGACTTGTGGAATCGAATGAACCAGCAGTCTTCCGCAGATGATCATAGTGCGATCGAGGTTCTCGCAGAACCGGGCGATGCTGCGTTGAGCGTCGCGCTCCGCCCGAGCATGGTCCAGTGGCTGAGCGGCCCAGACAATCTTGGTGAACGTTACTTGCTGTCGAATGTACTGTCCGGAATAAGGGATCTTCTTCCTGTGGGCTATCAGAGTCAGCTAGATGATTCGCACCTAGTGGAAATCCTGAATGAACACGCGCCTCTCGGGCCAAAGAAAAAGATTGTGCTGTACGATGCGGGAAGCAACCCAGTCCTCGATCCCCGCAGCCTGCCTCATCCGCGAAAGTTAAGCTGGCGAACGAGAACGGATTGCTGGATGCACTTGGTGAGGAGCTATTCCAAGAACCTGTTCAGGAGGATACTGCGATTCCCGACGGCCAGCGGACTGCGACGCTCCAGAAAGTCGTCAGATTCTATTACGGGAAGCTTCAGAAACTAATTGGCTCGCTTAACCCAGATGGCCTTCTAGAACGATTGATAGCGCAGCACGAAGCGCTCTTAAGAGAAGAAGCACTTCTGCGGCTGATGATACCTACGAGACTCGCGTGTTTCAGTTCGGAGGCAGAGCTTTCCGAGAGTTTGCAGAAAGAGATCCCGGATAATTCGAGGGCTGCCCTCGCAATCCGCTTTTTAATCGAATATGTCGCCGCTCGACCTCCGTCAGGTATACGGCCATTCAGTTTGAGCGTGTACGACCAGTTGCAAGCACTCGCGCTGGGCGCAATCAACTTCGGAACCGAGAGCGATCTAATTCACTACGGCCTCGCCGATATCAAGTTGTGGATCCTTCCCTCTGGGCGGATTGGCGCCGATCGAGACGAGCACCGTACCGCCGTGGATACCTTCCTTCCGGCCTTTGCCAGTGGGGAAATCTATCGCTCGCGACGGAGTTTTGATCGACATTGGTCACCATCGGAGGTCGCCTCCGGCCCATTGCCCGAGATGGACCGACTTGACCCCGCCTGTATCGCCGAGTTTGGGTTCCCACTGACCGAAATCCTCGGCTTCGTACGAGAGACTTTGGCAATTGGAAGGTTTGATCGTGCGGTCGTTAGAATCCAGCTGCGGACCTTTGTCGAGACTCTTTCGGAAAAGCTCCAGTGGCCAGTAGAAAAGATAATGAACATCCTCGATTTCCTTTCACTGAAGCGTCGGCTCGATTTCTTAAGACCACCGCCGCCGTTCAGGAGTGAGGACGTTTATCCTTGGCGATACAACCGCCGTTACTCCTATATAAGGCGGCCTCTTTTGCAGCGCACTGTGAATGCTATTGATGAAGTGCTTTGGGGGCCTCGGCACGTATTTATTGCGTGGCGCCAGTTAATCAGTTTGCTGTTGACGGGGAGATTACCCGCAAGCAGCACGGAGATGCGGAGCCTTATGGGAGAATTCAACTCAGAACGGGGAGAGCTATTCAATGATCAGGTTGCCGATCTCTTTGAGCGCCTTCCAGACGTCAAAGTACGCAGAAGAGTGAAGAAGATACATGGACCCGCTGGTTTGCTGCGCCCTCCCGGTGATATCGACGTGTTAATCGCACAGGCCAAGAAACGGCGGCTCCTCGTCGTAGAATGCAAGGATCTCGCTGTCGGCCGCGCACCGCATGAATTACAGAGCGAGTTGACCAAACTCTTCGAAGGCGAGGGAGGAAAGCCTTCTGCGATCGAGCGGCACTTACGAAGGACCGATTGGGTTAGCCAGAATCTTACAAAGGTTCTTCAGTGGTTGGGTCTAAACGACAGCGGAAAGCGCTGGA
>JBASRM010000546.1:0-4043 GCA_049273835.1 Blastocatellia bacterium
ATCGTGGCCTAAGAAGAGAGAACGACTCTCTCACAGCATGTGTTTCCAGACAGATGATTTCCATTATTGACGGAGGCCGGATATGAAGACATTAGCCAGGGTGATGATCTATTTGCTATTTGCGGCAAGTCTAACGGTGTTCGCGGCGCAGGAGGGTGTGGTGTCGCCTTCTGATAATCTTGTCGTCGAAGGCATTCCCAAAATCCCCGCGGCGATGGCCGAAGCGATCAATCGGTACACCGAGTTTCGGTATGCCGGACTCTCTAACTGGCATCCGACCAGGCGCGAAATGCTGATCAGCACTCGCTTCGCCGATACATCTCAGATTCACGTCGTCAAATTCCCCGGCGGCGCACGGACGCAGCTTACTTTTTTCAAGGACAGCGTGGGTAGCGCAAGCTACCAACCAACGCGCGGCGACTCCTTCGTTTTCAGCAAGGGCTCCGGTGGCAATGAAAACTATCAAAAGTATCGTTACGATTTTGCGACCGGCGCAATCACGCTTCTGACCGACGGCAAAGCCAGAAACACCGGCGGCGTATGGTCTAACACAGGGACCCTATACGCTTATGAATCAACCCGCCGCAATGGCGAAGACGTAGATATCTGGATCATGAATCCGGCTGATCCGAAAACAGATCGAATGCTCGCGCAACTAAAGGGTGGCGGCTTTGGCGTTTACGAGTTCTCACCTGACGATAGACAGATGCTGGTCGGCGAGGGCATTTCGGCAAATGAAAGTTACCTGTGGCTGATGGACGCGGCGACGGGCAACAAGACGCTCATAACACCCAAAGACGAAGGCGAAAGAGTTGCCTACGGCGCAGCCCAATTCAGCAAAGATGGCAAAGGTATTTACGTCACCACAGATCGTGATTCAGAGTTTCAACGGCTCGCATACATTGATTTGGCGACAAAGACGCACACTTATCTGACCCCTGCGATCAAATGGGATGTGGACTTCTTCGCTCTCTCATGGGACGGCAAGACCATCGCTCTCATAACCAACGAAGACGGCCTGAGCGTTCTTCACCTGTTTGACACGGCGAGCCGCAAAGAACTGCCTGCGCCGAAATTGCCGCCAGGGGTCATCGGGGCGCTCGAATGGCATAAAAATAATCGCGACCTGGGTCTCGGTTTAGAGTCGGCGCGCGCCACTTTCGACACTTATTCGCTGGACGTTAAGACCGGAAAGATCGAGCGCTGGACTGAAAGCGAAACGGGCGGGATCAATACGCAAGAATTCTCTTTGCCGGAAGTCGTGAGCTGGAAAACGTTCGACGCCAAAATGATTTCTGGTTTGTACTACAAACCGCCGGCGAAATTTGCGGCCAAACGCCCCATCATCATCGACATTCACGGCGGGCCCGAAGGCCAATCACGGCCCTGGTTCCAGGCCGAGAACAATTACTTCGTCAATGAGTTGGGAATCGCGGTCATTCAACCAAATGTGCGCGGGTCAAGTGGGTACGGGAAAACCTTTATTAAGCTCGACAACGGGTTCTTGCGCGAAGGTTCTTACAAAGACATCGCATCACTGCTTGATTGGATCAAGACTCGTCCTGATCTGGATGCCGACAGAATAATGGTGACCGGCGGGAGCTATGGCGGTCACATGACGCTTGCGGTCGCGACTTTTTATCCCGATCGCATTCGTTGTGCGCTCGATGTCGTTGGACCATCCAATTTCGTGACCTTTTTGGAAAACACTTCGGCTTATCGCCGTGACTTACGCCGCGTAGAATACGGCGACGAGCGCGACCCGAAAATGCGTGAATTCCTGAACCGTATCGCTCCGCTCAACAACGCTGCGAAGATCGCCAAACCGCTTTTCGTCGTGCAAGGGGGCAACGATCCGCGTGTGCCTTTGAGCGAATCCCAGCAGATCGTGCAAACCGTACGCAAGAACGGAACGCCTGTTTGGTATTTGATGGCCAAAGACGAGGGGCACGGTTTCGCCAAGAAACAAAACCGCGACTTTCAACTCTACGCGACCGTGCAGTTCATAAGAGAGTATTTGCTCAATTGATGGGTTAATGCTGGACGCATTCAGGATCTTGGGAAAATGAGAACAAAACAAACCGCACCCAACGACATTGATGAATACATTGCCGGCTTCCCAAATGATGTTCAGGAGATTTTAGAAAAGATAAGGATGACGATCAGAAAAGCGGCACCGGATGCAGAAGAAACAATTAAATATCAAATGCCGACTTTCACCTTGAATGGTAATCTGGTTCACTTTGCTGCATTCAAAAAACACATCGGGTTTTATCCCGCGCCAAGAGGAATTGAGGAATTCAAAACTGAGCTATCAGGTTATGAAGGAGACAAGAGTACGGTAAGATTTCCATTAGATAAACCAATTCCTTTCGCCTTGATAAGCAGAATTGTGAAGTTCAGGGTAAAGAAAAATTTGGAAAGAGCTAAAGCAAAAGGCAAGAAAAAGTAGAGAACATTGGCTTACCCCTGTTGTATTTGTTGTATTGTTCGCGTTAGCGAATCACCGCCAACCCCTGCGTTAGGCGTTTTCCGGAGACGCACTTTATGAATGAGGTGGAGAAATCGGCACTGGAAGCGATTGAGCGCGAAGAGTAAGACTCGGCAGCAAAGATTCTGGGCAAGGTTTGCTTGTCTTCTTTTTGTGAAGCCTTGCGATACTCTGTATCCTTAGTGTGATAAATATCGCGTCGACGAAGTGCTCTGAACCACAAGGGGAATTATTATGCGCGGACGGGTACTATTTCTACTCTTCTTGGCCGCACTGACAGCGTGCGGCAAGGGCGCGGATGCTGCCCGCAACGAGCTTGTACAGATGAGTATTGTCTATTCAGACGCGAGCTTTCTCGAGCAGGCGCGACAAGGAAACGCAGAAGCAGTACGGCTGTTTCTGGACGCGGGGATGAATTCCGAGACAAGAACCAATGAAGGTCAGACCGCCTTGATGATCTCAGCGTTATCGAATCATCTTGAAACTGTGAAAGTGCTGCTCGACAAGGGTGCGAGCGCGAATGCAACAAATAAGTTTGGTGGCACGGCGCTGATGAACGCTACGTGGAAGGGGAATGACGACGTCGTGAAGCTCTTGCTCGCGAAAGGCGCTAAAACCGACCCGAAAGATAGTGGAGGCATGACAGCATTGATGTTTGCCGCAGGGGACAATCGCACAGAGAGCCTGAGATCGCTGCTAGAAAAAGGAGCCGACCTGGAGGCGAGAGATTCGTACGATTGGACAGCCCTCATGCGCGCTGCGTTCAAAGGCCACACCGAGAGCGTGTTAGCGCTGTTGGAGAACCAGGCTGATATCAATGCGCGAAGTTCGAATGGCGATAGCGCCTTGATAGAGGCGGCTGATGCGGGCCATGCCGAGACAGTCCAAGTCTTGTTGGAACGAGGTGCGGATGTGAGCGCGCAAGACGGCGGCGGGCAGACGGCGTTGTTCAAAGCGTCAGCCAAAGGCCATGCCGAGATCGTGCGGGCCCTGCTGTCTAAGGGCGCAGACCTTAACGCAAAGGATAATAGTGGCAAGACGGCTCTGGATATCGCTCAAGACCAGCGCCGCGCTGAGATTGTTCAGGTCTTAAAGGACGCTGCGGTAGCACGCTAAGCCGGCAATCTCCTTGAATCAGCGCTCGCGACCCTGAGGAGCGCTATCGAAACACCCGTTACAACTCACATCGTTTCCCACCATGCGCCGACCCAAAGCTTATTCAGGCCAACCACGTACAGCGCCCCGCCGTCTTCCAAAATATTGAGGCATTCAATTACAGCTAGTCCAGATAAGGCATCCGCCTCGCCTTCAAAAAACTGAGAAAAGAAAATGCTTAGCCTTGTTCCAAAAACTTTTGAGCAACATCCATTTTTTTGTTGCTTCGGTTTTTCTTCTGTGGTATACACAACAAATCTTCTCATTGAGTAGGTGATTAATATTGCCGTCACTGAGTAGTATAAGACCGCCGGAGAGTTGCGAACGCACCTTAGATTTGAGTAAGGGACAAACCGAGAACCAAGATTCGGCTCGGCGAGTTATTGCTCTGTTCGAA
>JBASRM010000572.1:0-5390 GCA_049273835.1 Blastocatellia bacterium
CGTGAAGGGCAGTAGTCTCCGCTTGCGCAGCGGAAGCAACCCACCTTACTTCCACACCTTACTTCCCCGAACCTTACTTCCCCGATTGACAAACAAAGAAGCCTAAACTACCATCGCGGCGTCAAGCCGGGTCCGAAGCGTAAATTCCTGATTGGCTGAATCTTGCTTTTGAATTAGCCTCGAAGCCTCATCGTCATCAAACTCGGTGCGCGCCGTTGGGAGGAATAAAGACCCCGGGCGCTTTTTCTTCGATTCGCTTCTGGACCAGCCAGGAGAGGATCGAGGCCCATCCTGGAAACAATCCGAATCTTGGAGAACGTATGCCGACCGACCTGTCGCCGCTTCCGTTGTCTCAGGTACTGGAAGACGAGTTCGTCAAGTTACACGATGCCGCGCCACCTGATTACCCGGCCAATGCAACGGAGGACGATCGGGTTGCGTTGATGTACAAGCATATCCACGAGCTAAAAACAAAGCGATCGGCGCTTTGTATCTCAGGCGGTGGCATTCGCAGCGCGACCTTTGCGCTGGGCATTATCCAGGGCCTTGCGCGATGCGGCGTACTAGACAAATTCGATTACCTGTCTACTGTGTCGGGAGGAGGCTATATCGGAAGCTGGCTTACAGCCTGGGTGCATCGTCACGGAATGAAGGAGGTGATGAACAAGCTTGTCGCGACACCGCCGCCATCGCCCATTGAGCCTGAGCCCGTACCGGTCAGCCGATTGCGTGACTACAGCAATTATCTCAATCCGAGGCTGGGTTTGCTGTCTGCCGATACCTGGAGCCTTGCGGCGACCTTGATTCGTAATCTGCTGCTGAACTGGTTCGTGCTGATCCCCTTGCTCGCCGCGTTCTTGTTTATTCCTCGGGCCGGCATTCCGGTGCTTCAGATGAACATTTCTGGCTGGCTGGCCACGGCTTGTCTGGCGGCCGGCTGCGTATTACTGGTTTGGGCGATAGGCTACATTGAGTTGCATCGCCCGAGCCTCAAACTTTTTCACGGCGATCAGGGCGGATACTTGAGATGGTGTCTGCTGCCGCTCACGGTGGCGTCGATTCTACTCGTCACCTATTGGGCCTGGGCGGGCCACAAGCTTCAATGGACTACATTCGACCTGAACTTCGCGGGAAAAGCGATTCGAATCCGTGAGGACCTGGCGATCTTCGCTTTGCTGGGGATGGTAATAAACCTCGCCGCTTTTCTTATCGGAACGCTTCTCCGCTTACGAAAGATTCGTCTTACCACGCTGGGAGAAGCGATCATGGTCAGCGTGACCGGCGGGCTTGCCGGTATTCTAGTCTGGTGTGGATCGACGCTTCTCTTTCCGGAACCGCTCAAAAGCGCCGCCATCCTGTTGTTGTACGTCTGCTTTTCGGCGCCGTTATTCTTGACCGCTCTGCTGCTGGCCGAGTCGATACTTGTTGGTCTTTCCAGCTATTGGACCGACGATCACGATCGGGAATGGTGGGCTCGATCTGGCGCGTGGATTTTGATCTACATCGTTTTTTGGAGTGTCGCAAGCGCGCTTCTGATATTTGGCCCGATGGGCGTGTTGTATCTGGGATCGGAGTTGAAAGCAGTCATCGCATCTGTCGGCGGATTATCCGGCCTGATAACCGTACTGGCCGGACGAAGCCCGAAGACGCCTTCACAGGAAGAGAGCGATCAGGCCAACGGCAAGAAGCCGAAATCCGGAATAAAGGGTTTGCTGATGCAGTACGCGTTGGCGCTGGCTGCCCCTGTCTTTGCGATATTCCTAACCATCGTAATCGCGCTGGGGGCCGAGATACTCTTTCACAGAAAGGCTCCAGCGTCGTGGCAGGATTATCGGATGGCGCTTCTTATGACGACGTTCAAGAATCTGGTGATTTTTATGATCGGTCTCGCAGCGGTCGGAATAGTGATGGGGATCTTTATCAACATCAACAAATTCTCGCTTCACGCCATGTACCGCAATCGCCTGATTAGGGCGTATCTGGGGGCCTCACGAGAAAAGCGAAACCCAAATCTGTTCACCGGATTCGACGACGACGACAACATTCAAATGCGCGAGTTGTGGCCAAACAGCCAACCTTCTCACAAAGGCCCGCCCCGGCAACCTTTTCACGTGATAAACATGGCGCTCAATCTGGTTGCCGGCGAGAAGCTCGCCTGGCAGCAACGAAAGGCCCAGTCTTTTACTGTTTCGCCGCTGCACGCCGGAAACTACTGCTCGAATGTCGGCTATCGAAGAACAGAATACAACGTTGACGGCGAGAAGTTGTACTACGGAGGCCGTGAGGGCATCTCGTTAGGGACCGCCCTGGCTATATCGGGCGCCGCGGCAAGCCCGAACATGGGCTATCATTCCTCGACGGTCGTTACTTTTTTGATGACCTTGTTCAACGCTCGGCTGGGATGGTGGCTTGGGAATCCCGGCCCTCCAGGCAAGCACACCTTCAAGTTGGCCGGGCCGCTTCTGGCTTCGCGCCCGATGATAGACGAGGCCCTGGGCTTGACCGATGACAAGAACAGGTACGTCTACCTTTCAGACGGCGGACACTTTGAAAACCTGGCGCTCTACGAAATGGTCCTCCGCAGATGTCACACGATCGTCGTAAGCGACGCCGCGCAGGATGGAGGGTTCAAGTTTGGGGACCTGGGCGCCGCGGTTCGAAAAATCCGAATCGATTTTGGGATTCCCATTACCTTCGAAAAAGGGGTCAAGATCTATTCGAGACATCAGAAAACGAAGGGCTACTACTGCGCTATCGGAACCATCGGCTATTCCTGTATCGATGGTGCAGGGACTGATGGGATTCTGATCTACATCAAGCCAACCCTCTATGGAACGGAGCCGGCAGACGTCTATCAATATGCGCAAAGCAATCACGCGTTTCCTCATGACTCTACAGCCGACCAGTGGTTCGACGAAGCGCAGTTTGAGAGCTATCGAATGTTGGGCTCTTCCATCATATCGCTGATCTGCGAGCAGGGTGACAAAAGGGACGCTCCCAAGGACCAGAGGGTGGATGCCAGCCTCGACGAATTCGTGGATAAGGTGCACGAGTATTTGGCGAGACCACCCGGAGAGCAGCTGGATGAGCGCGAATAGCGCTGTTCTAATTTTTGGGGGTTGCGAGACTTTGCGTCCGTTGGGTAAAACCAGTTGCGGGCAAAGGGCAAAGACTCGCAAAGATCGCAATTGAAAAGGGTAAAAGGGATGCGCACGCCCTGCTAGCTGCGAGTCAGCACGAGCGATAGGCTAAGAGCGCGATCAAAAGGGCGAGCAGCACAAGCGCGCCTAGTTGTTGTGATCGGGTGAAACTCACGAGGGACGATTTTAGAAAGGCGAAAGGAAATGCTATGCCGTCGCGTGCGCTGCCCTTCGCCTTCCAGCTCAGTTACTTTGGGTTATCCCTTCGCTGCGTGATTGCAAACATAGTTGATCAGGGTTCGGATTGCGACACCTGTCGGACCCTTAGCCATATAAGGCTTGCGGTCGTTCTCCCACGCAGTGCCTGCGATGTCCAGGTGCACCCACGGCGTGTCCTCGGCAAACTCGCGTACGAAATAGGCCGCGGTGATCGTGCCGGCGTTTCGTCCGGCTGAGTTCTTTATATCGGCTATGTCGCTCTTGATCATATCGCGGTAGTCGTCGTCCATCGGCAACTGCCAGAAGCGCTCGCCGACTTCTTTAGCTGCTTCTCGAACTTCGTCCACGAAGAGCTGATTGTTGCCAAGTATGGCAACGTTAACAGCGCCGAGCGCGATCGAAACTGCCCCCGTCAGCGTCGCAAGATCGATGATCTTCGTGGCTCCCAGCTTGCGCGCATAGCTGATCGCGTCCGCCAGAATCAACCGTCCTTCGGCGTCGGTGTTGATCACTTCAATCGTCTTCCCACTCATCGCGCGCAGCACGTCACCCGGTTTGTAAGCGCGTCCGGAAGGCATGTTCTCAGTAGTAGGCATCACACCGATGACGTTTGCTTTCGGCTTGAGCTGCGCGATTGCGCGCATCGCTGCAAGCGTGGCCGCCGCACCGGACATGTCGTACTTCATTTTCTCCATGCCTTCGGCCGGTTTTATCGAGATGCCTCCCGAATCAAAGGTTATTCCCTTCCCTACTATTGCGATCACATTGGGGTCGGCTTCATCGGCAGTGTAACGAAGCACGATCAGCTTGGCCGGCTCATCAGACCCGCGGGCGACACCGAGCAGAGCTCCCATGCCGAGCTCTTTCATCCGCGCCTCATCCAGGATGTCGATATCAAGACCGAACTTGGTCGCGGCTTCCTTCGCTCGTTCGGCAAGCTCTGAAGGAGTTAAGGTCGAGCTTGGCTCATTGGAGAGCTCACGCGCGACGTTGACCGCTTCGCCAATGATCCGCCCGCGTTCGACTCCCCGAGCAAGCGCGTCCTCGGAACCAGCCGCCGCGGCAACAAGAACGAGTTCATCGATTCTGCGCTCTTCCTTGTTCTCGGTCTTGTACATATCCGGCTCGAACAGTCCCAGCAACACCCCCTCGACTGCTGCCTGCGCGCTGTTGCCGATATCGAGCTGAGAGCGGCGCAGCACCGCCATCGAGCGGGCGCCCTTGCCACGCAGGAACCTGGCGGCCGAGCCGGTCACTTTGCGAACGGTGTTAACCGAAAATTCTTCCCGCTTGCCCGCACCAATTAGCAGCAGACGCTGGGCGCGCAGGTTTCCGGGCCGATGAAAATAAACCATATCTCCCTGTTTGCCCCTCATCTCATCGGTTCCGAGCATCTCGCTGACTATTCCTCCGGTGCGTTCGTCCAGCTCCTTCAGCGCGCCGTCGTCAGCCGTTTCGCCTTCATAAATGGTGACGACCAGAGCGTCGGCTTCGACGTCATAGAATTTCGCAAACTCGGCTCTTACTTCCATTATTGATTTTGGATTTTGGATTTTGGATATTTGGACTCGTGGATTGGAGAGCAGCAAACGTCGCATGCCCTTCAATCCAAAAATCTAAGATCTAAGACACAAAATCATCTGCTCCTTTCTTTCATCATTGCTTGCGCCTCGCGATCGGCTTCTCGCCGCCGCTCAGTTTCTCGCTTATCGTAGAGCTTCTTGCCCTTGGCAACTCCGATCTCGACCTTGATTCGCCCATTCTTCAGATACATCTTTGTCGGAACAAGCGTGAGTCCCTTCTCCTGGACCTTGCCGGTTAATTTATCTATCTCAGAGCGGTGCAGGAGCAATTTTCGGGCGCGCGTAGGCTCGTGGTTGTCGCGATTGCCGTGACTGTAGGGGCTTATGTGAACGTTCATCAGCCATGCTTCCTGTTGGCGGATTTGCGCGTAGCCGTCTTTCAGATTGCAGCGCCCCTCGCGAGCCGATTTTACTTCTGTACCCGTAAGCGCGATGCCACATTCGTGAG
>JBASRM010000592.1:0-3729 GCA_049273835.1 Blastocatellia bacterium
GACTTGCGGAGCGCTTCGTCCGCCTTTGCGAGCAGGTCAGCGCGAGTTGCCTGGTCTGGCTCGGTTGCCGCGCTGGCGCGATAGAGCAGGTTCAACAAGTTGAACCCTTTTATCGAGCGCGGCGCAATAACGACCGCCTTTTGAGCGCAGTTGATTCCCTCTGCGAGAAACTTTTTGGTGACCCCGGCTTCCTCCGGTTTGACGTTCTTACTCCCAACCGCAAGCCGCGTGGCTATCTCCATGTGCGCCTCATCCCAATAGAGCAACGTCAAGTCGGTGAGCACTTGAGCCTTTTTTGAAGGCGACTGGCCGGGTATCTCCAATCTCCTCTTCATCCACACCCGGGCCTGTTCGGCGTCGTGCAACTTGTTATAAGAGTAAGCAATATACCCAACCGCTTGATCGTTCTCAGGATCGACAACCAGCGCTTCCTTGTATGAGTCTATGGCTTCCTTGAACTTGCCTGCTTTATAAAGGTCATCACCCTTCTTCAATATCCCATCAAGCTTTCCCTGCGCCGCCGCCTGTTGAGCCGGCGCCGGTGAACAGATCGAGATGGTCAAAGCGAGCGTGAGTGTCGATAAAGAGCCTGCTAAAAGAGTCCTGTTCAAGATGGTTCCTCCACGATTGCGAGAATTTGATGGTGCCTTTCGATGTGCCGGACGCATCCGATGACTCGAGCGCTGATCAATCTTTGCGAGCCGGAGCGTGTTTGATAATACCGGACAAGAAAGAGTGAAACAGTAACAGTGATTTTCGCCGACTGGCAAGGCGGCGGTTTTGCTGACGCCGACAAGCTTAACTCTCGCTCAAACGGACGCGCCGCGGGAGAGTTGGGGGGGGGTGATTAAGGGACTCCCGGTGTGGAACTGCGGTGTGGAACACCGGCGTGTGAAGTGCGGCTTTGCCGCCCTCTGTGCCGTGCTCCGCCCTCGGGGATGACCTCTCACGATTCAAGCGGCTGCGCCGCGGGCCATCTGAAGAATTGACTCGCCAGTATAGGTGTGTGATTCTTGGTCCGATTGTTCCGCGGTACCCATCAGGTATTGACTCAAGATCTGTTATGAAGCTTCGTTTACTAGCCATCATATTCTTTGTCACCGCCACGCTCGCCGTGGTGCATTCAGACAATCGACTTCAACCTGGACAGGAAGCTGGGCTCGCAAAGATTGCACCCTGGGTGCTCGAACAGACGATCCTGGCGCGCAAGGCAGAGTTCATCGTTGTCTTAGCCGATCAGGCGGACCTCAGCGGCGCGACCTCCCTGAAAACCAAGGCTGAGAAAGGTGAGTACGTCTATCAGGCGCTTTGGCAAAAGGCTAAGCAGACTCAAGGGCCTGTTATTCGGTGGCTCAAGAAACGCAAGATCGAACATCGCGCCTTCTACATTGTAAACGCCATACTGGTGCGGGGCGATCGCAGCGTCGCGGTTGAACTTGCCGCTCGGCCTGACATCGCGCGGGTGGAGGGCAACCCCCGGATTCAGAACCTTCCGATTTCTGAGGTCGAAGCGGCGTCGCCCGTACACGCGACCGCGATTGAAGGCAATATCACATTTGTCGGTGCCCCTGACGTTTGGGGGCTGGGTTATACCGGGCAGAACATCGTGGTTGGCGGCGCTGATACCGGGTATCGTTGGGACCACACCGCCCTCAGGAACCAGTATCGTGGAACAAGCGGAATGACGGCTTCGCACGATTTCAACTGGCACGACAGCATTCATGCGGGAGGCGGCTCTTGCGGGGCCAATTCGCCGGTTCCATGCGACGACAACGGCCACGGAACTCACACCGTCGGCACCGCGGTGGGAGACGACGGCGGCGTGAACCAAATAGGTGTCGCGCCCGGAGCGAAATGGATCGGGTGCCGCAATATGGACCAGGGCAACGGTACACCGGCCACTTATATTGAGTGCTTCGAATTCTTTCTCGCGCCGTATCCCGTAAGCGGCACCCCCGCGCAAGGTCAGCCGTCGAAGGCGCCCGATGTCACAACCAATTCGTGGACGTGCCCTCCCTCGGAGGGGTGCTCGGCGCTGACTCTGCAAGCGGCGGTGGAAGCGCAGCGCGCGGCCGGGATAGTAACCGTAGTTGCAGCAGGGAACACAGCGGGTTGCTCGACCATTGGGGATCCGCCTTCGCTTTATGATGCGTCATACACGGTCGGAGCTTTCAATCACACAACGGGCTTGCTGGCGGGGTTCAGCAGCCAGGGGCCGGTCACCATAGACGGCAGCAACCGGCTTAAGCCCGACATCACCGCTCCGGGGGTGACCATTCGTTCAAGCACTCGTACAACCACGACGGCTTACCAATTTCTAAGCGGCACTTCGATGGCTACGCCTCACGTGGCCGGAGCCATTGCATTGTTGTTATCGGCTCGGCCTGATTTGCGGGACAACGTATCTGATCTCCAGGGCTACCTGAACGACACGGCGACACCGGTTTCGACCGCTTCGTGCGGCGCCGCCGGCGTACCCAACAACACCTGGGGCTACGGGCGGCTCAACGTTAAAGCGGCGGTGGATCTGGCGCTAGCCACGATCGCTCCGACAAGCAGTTCGTTTTCAGCCGGCGGCGGAATGGGAAGCGGTAACGTAACCGCGGGCGGCGCGGCCTCCTGGACTGCGGTCAGCAACGACGTGTGGATAATCATCAATGGTGGAGCCAGCGGCACCGGCAACGGAACGTTCGGCTACAGCGTAGCCCCGAATCAGAACCCGGATGCACGTGTAGGTACGATCACAATTGCGCGAAGGACCTTCACTGTTTTTCAGGCGGGGACCGGGTCCGGGTCCTGCAGCTACTTGATCTCTCCGAAGTCGAGAATTATTTCGGCTAAGGGTCGGAGCGGCACGCTGGAGGTGGGAGCGCCGGCTGGGTGCGTTTGGAGCGCAGTGAGCAATGATGGGTTCATAGCAGTGGTGTCGGGGGGAGGGATCGGTGCCGGCACGGTGAGTTATACGGTGGATACCAACACCGGGCATGCGCGTAAGGGTACGATCACGATTGGGAGCCAGATATTCTTGATTCTGCAAAATGGCAACTAAGTACGATTCAAGAGTCTGAGGCTAGCGCTCCGAGGAAAAACGGACCAGGTTCAATCCTTTCAAGCGGCTGCGCCGTCCTGCTGTGCCGATGCTGTGCCGATGGGCTCCGCCCTCCGGGAGCTTAAGAATCCCTTTTCAGCGGCTACTCAGCGGCTACGCCGCCCTCTGTGCCGATGGGCTCCGCCCTCGGGAGCTTAAGAGTTCAATCCCCCTTGAGCGGCTACGCCGCCCTCTGTGCCGATGGGCTCCGCCCTCGGGGGCTTAAGAGTTCAATCCCTTTCAGCGGCTACGCCGCCCTCTGTGCCGTTGGGCTCCGCCCTCGGGAGCTTAAGAATCCCTTTTCAGCGGCTACGCCGCCCTCTGTGCCGATGGGCTCTGCCCTCGGGGGCTTAAGAGTTCAATCCCTTTCAGCGGCTACGCCGCCCTCTGTGCCGATGGGCTCCGCCCTCGGGAGCGTAAAAGTTCAAACCCTGCGACTCCCTCCCACGATAAAAGCAGCTCAACTTGAGCGTCACTTTCTCGCGTGCTATATTCACCGCGACTTCGCAACCGGCGGGAAAATGGATTTCAGATATAAGTCTCAAATAATGGATGCGGCGGGAATAAATCGGGCGTTGTCGCGGCTGGCTTCCGAAATAGTTGAGCGAAACGTTGGCACCTCGGACCTGTTGCTTGTTGGG
>JBASRM010000624.1:0-4914 GCA_049273835.1 Blastocatellia bacterium
GGCCAGAATATCAAAATATTACCTTCGATGTCGAAGGTGGGGTAGCTGTTTTCAGCAGTAGACGGGTCACTGTATTCTCTGCCGACCGTCATATCCTGGTGAATCTGATGCTAGAGAATCAACCCGAGAATGATGACGCACTCCCGTATTACGCCGACCTGAGCCGTGACCTGGTGGAAACGGTTCGTATCAACCGCGGGAAGGCCTTTGGCCAGTACCGAGGTGCTGCCCAAATCGCGAGCCTGTGGCTGTGCGGCGACAAAGGTGGTAGCTGCAGCGTAATAGAAAGAACTGGAGAAATGAGAGCAGCCGACGATTTTGATTTGGAGAACCCCTGCCCCTCTGGCGGGACGGGCTCGACCAGTTGCAGCATTGAATGCGGGCCAGGTCAGGGTTGCAGTGTCAGTTGCGGTTCAGGCTACTACGCCTGCTGCCACTGCACCAACGGCTGTCATTGCCTTCGTTAGAGAACTAATCGAAATCTAGCCGCCGCAGCAACGTCAAGTATCGGAACTTATCTAGAATCTTGTAACCCCCGATCTTGAGCGGAGCGGCTGCAAGTCCCGTCCCTTTTGTTTCTCCCCTGCCACTTCGAAGTCTCGCGCAGCGGAAGAAAATCACCCCGCTTGTGTCTAATAAGAATGTGGCCTTAATCTGATGGGTCAATGGATATTCGCGAAACCCAATCCGATTCAGACGAGCGTAAGCTTGTCGAGGCGGCGAGTCGTGGCGATCGAACTGCCTTCAAGTGTTTGTACGACCGGTATCGCGACCGCGTCTACAACATGGCGTTCTACTCACTGGGGGAGGTTTTGTGGGCTGAGGATGTGCTCCAGATCGTCTTCTTGAAGATCTACCGCGGGTTGCCCGGCTTCCGCTTTGAAGCTGGACTTGCAACCTGGGTTTACCGGATCACGCTAAATGAATGTCAGAATCAGCTCCGGCGGCGAGGAGCGCGGCACCTGCCGCTGGAAGCGATACTCGGTACATTTGACGAAATTGACTCGAACGTTTTGCAGGATATCGAACAGGTGTCCCGCGAACGGCGCAAGATAGTTCAAGAAGCCGTGATGATCCTGTCTCCCCGGCTGCGCGAGGTGGTCGTGCTGAAATACGTCGAAGGACTTTCATATGATGAGATCGCTCGAGTTTTGGAATGTGCTCCCGGGACTGTTGCGTCTCGACTCAATCGAGCACTCAAAGAGCTTGAAGCACGGCTGCATCCGTTGAGACGGATTCTGTAGGGCGTGTGTCCCTCTTGAAGCGCTCAGCGCATTGACCTGATTGCCGTACCCTGCGAGGTAACACCGATGAGATGTTGGCGTGTGGATCTGAGGCATGACTTTTCGCGATATTTGAACGGGGAGCTTGGGCCGCGGCAGATAGAGCGCCTTGAAAGGCATCTGCTTGACTGCGGATCATGCCGGGAACATTTGTCCCGCATGAGGAGCGGACATCGATTCGCGCAAAACGCGCCTGGAGTGGCTCCCGAACGTGACGTGTGGCTCGCCGTTGAGTCCGCCATCGAGGCCGAGCAGTCAGGGCCCGCAGCCGAAAGGCTCCCGCCCTCCGGAGGCAGATGGAGCGACGTAATCAGGAAACCTGGCTTCGCGGTCGCCGCGGTGGTGATCGCATCGTTGGTTGTCGGGCTGTTGATTTTCTTAAGCCGCCAAACTTCAACCGAGCGTGACGACGCGCGACTGATCGCCAATGCGTTTGAGTTACGCGATTTTCATCCCGTGACGATCGCCGGAATTGAGCACAACACGGAGCCTCACGTCGTGGCCGAAGGCTACGTGAGCGAGGTGAGGATCGATCACGAGGACGGCGACCTCCTTTTCAAACTGGTTGACGATATCAGCCAGGCGGGTCCCTTCATCGTGTGCGAGATCATCAATCCGAAAAAGTTTGAGCCCCCGTTGGTCGGCAGCCGCGTGCGGGTTTATGGCGTGAGCCGATACGACGCCAAATCCGATCATCAGTGGTACGAGGTTCACCCGGTGCTCAGCATCGAGGTTGTAAGTCGGTGAGACCGGTTGTTGCGATTGAAGCTACCTGGACATCCGGCGGTCTTTTGAACCAAAAAACCTGAAGGAGAAAACAGTGCTCAGAAGAGATCTTTCGATTCTACGGAAGAAACTTTGTAGTCTGCTGTTCGCACTCGCTTTATCAATCACAATGGGGGGCGGCGCCAGCGCCTCAAGTGGCTCGACGCTGTCGGGAGTGGTACTGGATTCATCCGGGGCGTCCGTCGGGGAAGCATCGGTCTCATTGCTAAGCGCTCAGCAAGTAACTGTGGCAATAGCAAGAGCAGACTCGCAGGGACGGTTCACGCTTAGGGATCTACCTGGCGGTCATTATCTGTTGGTGGTGGTTGCACGGGGGTTCGCCAACCATCAGCAGGCAGTCAATATCGGAAATTCCTCGATCGACCATTTTGAAGTAAGGCTTAACCCCGGCAATCTCAACGAAGTGGTGACGGTCACCACTAATCCGGGTGTAGTCGAAAGCACCGGAACCATAAGCCAGCAGGTCAACGTGATCACCGAGCGCCAGCTCGAGGAGCGCGCCAAGTCGGTCACCGCTCAGGTTGCGAATGAGGAGGCCGGAGTTCATCTCCAACGCACCGCGACAGTCATGTCGGGGATCTTTGTGCGGGGGCTCACCGGCAACAAGGTCAACATCTTTATCGACGGCTTCAGGTATTCGAACTCGGCGCAGAGGGGCGGCGTAAACACGTTTCTTAATCTGATAGACGCCACCGACCTGAGGGGCGTCGAGATTCTGCGCGGACCCAACAGCGCCCAGTATGGAAGCGACGCTCTCGGGGGCAGCATTCAGTTTCTGACGCGCACGCCCTACTTTTCTGCGAATGGCTCGGAGCTTCACGGCAAGATGGGGACTTTCTTCAACAGCGCCGATGCGGCCTTCGGGTCCAATCTCGTAACGACCTATTCAACGCGAACCTTTGGGTTTCTGCTCAACCTCATCGGCCGGCGGGTGAATACGATCAGGACCGGTCATGATCGAGATTCGCACAACGCGGTGACGAGGTTTTTTGGGTTGAGCTCCGATCTTGTAATCGACAATCGAACTCCGGATACGGCGTTCACACAGTACGGCGGTTACGCGAAGCTGAACTGGGCGCCGGTGTCGGGGACCCAGGTCAGCGCCAGCTACCTGCGCGAGCAGCAAGACGGGGGTAAACGCTACGACCAACTGCTTGGAGGCGACGGGAACCTCATCGCCGATCTTCGCAACCTCATGCTCGATTTCGCGACCATAAGGTATGACACGGTGAATGCCGGATGGTTCGATGATTTTACGCTGGGATATTCGTTCAACTCGCAACGTGAAGAGCGAGTCAACCAGGGCGGCAACGGGAACCCGAACGCCTCGATCAACCACGAGCCCGAACGCACCAATGTGAACGGCATACATGGTTTTGCCGGCAAACAGTTGGGCGCGCGAAACAATTTCTTGATTGGAGGTGACTTTTATCACGAGCGAATTACCGGCGCCTTGTCTTATGGATTCAATCCAGTTACCCGAGTTGCCGCGCTGCGCCGGGGCCGGGTGCCGAATGATGCGGTCTACAAGAACGGCGGCTTCTTCGCTCAGGATGTCCTCGAGGCAATTCCCGGCAAGCTGCGTTTTGTGGGCAACATTCGATTTAGTGGAGCCGCCTATGAGTCGCGTTCCAGCGATTCGCCTCTGGTTGATGGAAAGCCGCTGTGGCCTGACGATTCACTGGACGTTTCCGATGTGACCTTCCGCGCCGGAGTCGTTGCTACTCCGGTGTCGGGACTAAGCCTGTCGGCTAACTTCAGCCGGGGATTCCGCGCGCCTCATATCACCGATCTCGGCACGCTGGGTCTCACCGGCTCGGGTTTCGAAGTGGCCGCACCCGACGTCGCCGGACTGGGAGGAACCATCGGTTCAACCGCGGGCGCGACTGCGGTCTCGACGGCGAGACCGGTTACCCAAGTCGAGCCTGAGACAAGCATGAATTACGAGGCGGGACTCGCCTATCGAAACAAGCGGTTTGACACGAACTTCGCCTGGTTTGTGAATGACATCAGCGACAACATAACAAAACAAGCTCTGATTTTACCGGCCGGCTCGGTCGGCAAGCTCCTGGGCGGCACGGCGATCACGGCACAGAATGCGAACGGCGTCGTGTTTGTGGCGGCTTCCACAAACCCGGTGTTGGTGCGCGCCAACTTCGACGACGCTCGGATCTACGGATTCGAACACACGCTAAACGCATACTTAAGGACCGATTGGTCGATTGGGACGAACTTCACTTACTTGCGTGCTCGCGATAAGCGGACGGGACTTCCGCCCAACATCGAAGGAGGCACGCCCGCGCCGGAGGGGTATCTAAAGATCCGATATGCTCCGCGAGGCGGGAGATTTTGGATTGAACCTTACATGCACGCGGCCAACCGGCAGGACCGGCTTTCGAGCCTTGATCTCGACGATCGGCGGACTGGAGCCGGACGATCTCGCGGCAACATAGCCAGCTTTTTCAGCAACGGCGCGCGGGCTCGCGGACTGGTAAATGCGGGGCCGGACGGGATTTCAGGTAACCCCGACGACAGGCTCAACGCCACCGGAGAAACCGTGGCTCAGATTCAGAATCGGGTGCTGGGACTGGGTGTCAATTCAGCGCCGCTGTACACTGGTGTTCCTGGTTACGTGACCTTCAACGTCCGGGGCGGATTCAGATTTGGGGAGCGGCACGAGGTGCTTCTGGACTTTGAGAACATCGGCGACCGCAACTATCGCGGGATAAGCTGGGGGATAGATGCGCCGGGCCGCGGTTTGTTTATGAAATATAATTTGCGGTTCTGAAGTGCCAGGCAGCGCGGCTTGCTTTTCAACCTGACACCGGCGACGTGAGCACAATGC
>JBASRM010000628.1:0-2191 GCA_049273835.1 Blastocatellia bacterium
GAGGAGCAAGTATGATAGGTAAGATACAAACCACACCTTTATTGACCGGATTATTTTTGACGCTGACCCTTGCCTCACAAGGATTCGCGCAGTCGCCGGGGGGCAATCAACCGAGTGAGTGCGAGTGCGCCAAATCGAGAGTGCAATCCAGCAGCATTGACGACCTTAAAATACTGGACCGAGCTGAAAAACGCGCCGAAAAATTGAGAGATAAGCTGCTCGACATTGAGTTGCAGAAAATCAGCCTGCAGTCTCGCCTTGACTACCTGGATTACCAGCTGACCCCCGCCAATATTCAGAGGGTGATTACGTTCGTTAGCTCTACTCGACCGATGGACGAACTGCGCAACGAGTTGTGTCAGAGGCTCGAAGATGAAAAAGCCAGGGTGAAGGAGCAAGTCGAGCTCCTCGCTTCGAGCCGGGAGCGTCTCGAAGTCGAAGTCAGGAGGGCCAATGAGGAGATCGAGTGCCTTCGGCAGCAGTTAGGTCTTCCATGATTGACGTGACTGACTCCCTCAAGGTCACTGGAGGTTACGAAATGAGATCTAGAATCAGGCGCTGGTCGACTATCTTCCCGCTATCGATCCTGTTCCTGAGAGGCGATCAATGAGGCCCTGGCGCAATGGGACGCGTCCGAGCCGGCGCATTCAAATCCAGGTGCTGTGGGAGAATACGAAGCAAACGAGCTTTACGGCTCCAGTTTTGAAGCCACATTTGCAGCGCTCGGGCGCGCCGACTTCGAGCGCGCCTGGTCTCTGGCGCAGCAACTTGCCGCAAAAGATATTTCCGTGCTCGCGCAGTTGGCGGCCTGTCGTGGCGGGCTGGACAGACCGTAGTAGTGGAACGAGCAGCGGGGAGAGAAGATGGAATCCCTCTTGGAGGCTTTATGTGCACCGGATGCCAAGTGCTTGACGTCCTAGTGGTGGTCGCGAAACAGCACGCAGCGAGGTTGCCTGACGGGAGCGGAGGGCAGCGGGTCAAGAGAGCCTTGCGATTGTCTCTGCTGTTGGTTCTTAGCCTGGCCGGCATGGCACAGGCCCAAGACCGGCATTACAAACCAAACCCGAGACTGACTCCTGGGGATGCTCTTAACGTAACTGCCGATGATTTATGTAAGCCTGGGCATGCAGAAATCGAAGGCAAAATCTCTGTCCGGGTGAAGAGTCAGGTATTCGACAGGTATAGCATTCGCGGAACCCTCATCGGCTATAACGTGGACCACCTGATATCGCCACGGTTAGGCGGCTCGAATTCGATAAAGAATCTCTGGCCCCAGCCGCTCGCGGGGGACTGGATGTACCAGATGAAGAACCGGCTGGAGCGCCGACTTCGCAAGCTGGTTTGCAGCGGGGCCCTCGACCTGAAGGTCGCCCAACAAGAGATCGCCAGGGATTGGATAGGCGCCTACAAGAAATACCAAAGTGCGCGAGGCCAGGTGCGTTCTAACCGACGAAGGCACTTGGGGTCTCACGAAGGCAGTTGAAAGAGCTGAGCTGCCAAGTTGAGCTAGCTCAGCATGGGAGCAGGAAAGCGGCAGCGACTCTGCGTATTCCTCGACTTCGGAAAGCTTGTGCACCGCAACACCTGAATCGACAGCAAGCTTTATGCGCTTGGCTAGATCACGGTAGATCCATTTTATCGGCTTCGGCTCTTTGTTGTAGCTCTTAATGTACCGATGCAGCTTCGCGCGAGGTCTTCCACCGATGTGAATATCCTTGGCGCTCAAATGCAGAACCCGAGAGTCACATTAAAAGAAACTCGCTTATGTGTTCTTTTGTCGACTTGTTTGTCGCCTTAGTTTGTAGATGTCTGGTTGCACCTGTAGATGAAACTGTAGATGAAAGAAAGGGCTACCAATTCATTAGCCCTAAGTGTTAGATTTTAGAGTGAGCCGTGCAGGGCTCGAACCTGCGACCCGCTGATTAAGAGTCACGTCGCGGGTTTATGAGAAGACTACGTTTCAGTTGCAACTAATAACATCCGTTACAGGTTACAGCCACTGGCCATTGCGAGGACTACTGCCGAATTCGGCTGGTTTCTGCGAAACATTGTCACAAGATTGTCACAAGCTTTGGGACGCCAAAGGCTCATCCAGTTCTAGTTATTACTGTCTTAGCTTCGTGGTCTATGCTCGTGACAGCACGAAACCAGAAGTCGTTGTGAAAGTTTCCATTGAGTGCAAGACCGAAGT
>JBASRM010000629.1:0-3431 GCA_049273835.1 Blastocatellia bacterium
GCGCTGCCCAGCCCCATCACTGTCACGGTCGCGCACCCGAGGCGCAACTGAATCTCCTCGGGGTCTGTGTTCATCTCGTGGAATAGGTTGAGTTGCGGCGCTAGAAACTCGGGCAGTTCCGACGGGGGCGACCGGCCCTCCGTGTCCGTCAGAAGGCGGTGGTCAGCGAGTAGACGGAGGCCCGCCGCGAGGTCGTCTGCGTCGAAAACGTCCGCAACGCTTTCGGCGATCTCTTGGAACGTGTGCCGGCCGTCGAGCAGAGGGACCACGTACTGCTCGAACTCTCTAAAGGAGTGTCCCTTGAGTTTGACCCGGCGCTGCGCGGAGGCGAAGTACAAGACCTCGTCGCCGGACTCGTCCGGCGGCTCAGACCAGACGTAGTAGTGAGTCGGCACTCGGGGCCTGTTGAATTTTGGCGTAGACATGGTCTGATTTGGGTTCGGCCAACTGCGGGCGAGTGCGTATGACGGCCAGACTCAGATACTGTCCATCCATCTCGATCATGAGTTTGGACGCGACAAGTTCTTGAAGCTTCTTCAGAATGTCCGCTGCGTCGGCCTTCGCGGCCAACTCTTTCCCTAGACTGTTCAGGCTGCGCGCCGAGTCGCAGCGCAGGTAGAGTTCCGCGGCCAGTCCTTCGAGATGATGGGTTGTTTCGACCGCCTCCTCACGGGTGTCAGTGATGTCGATAGTCCGGCCGTCGCAGTGCGCGTCGAGCCGTGGGCGTTCCTCAGGCGGCCGCTTGAACCAAACGTCCCACCACTTTTTGTTGACCACATCGCGCAGGACATCCACGTAGACGCGCGGCTTGCGGCCGTCCTCGTAATCGTAATCGAAGAAGTATGCCAGCCTCGAAAGTTCCCTGCGACCGAGCGGGTAGACGTAATAGTAGCTGACGGTCGGGCGGACGCGCGTCAGACCGAACTCACTCGAGCGCATGTAGAAGGGACTGAAGCGGTCGAGCCGGATGGGCGAAACGACGACCGGCGGTTGCAGGTGGCAGAGCAGCGGAGCCAGTTCGCCCATGCGCTCGTATTCCGAGGGAGACTCGTTGGGGAAGCCCGTCAGTATGTTATAGGCGGCGTCTATCCCAAGCTCCGCGCACCAGCGCAGCAGTTGTATGTTCTGCAGGCCAGTGCAGCCCTTCTTCATCAGGCGCAGAATCTCGTTGCTGAAGCTCTCGACGCCCGGCTGAATCCCGCGCAGCCCGCCCTCGTAGAGCGTCGTCAACTGCTCGTAACGCAGGTTCGACTTGACCTCGTAGAAGAGTTCGATGCCAAGCCCGCTGTCGCGCAATCTCGGGAAGAGCGTGTTGATGTATCTCATGTCGAGAATGTTGTCCACGCAGTCAATCCGCTTGCGGCCGTAGGTCTCGGATAGAAACTTCAACTCGTCGAAGGCGCGCTCCGGGCTCTTGCTGCGGAAGGCCATCATGTCGCCGTTGAGCCCGCAGAAGGTGCAGTGCTGTTTGGCCCCCCACCAGCACCCGCGCGCCGTCTCGATCAGGAGGGCCGGAGTGATCTGCTCTTTGAGCGGCGAAGCCTCGAGGCGTGCGTAGTATTCCCTGAAGTCTGGGATCGGGAGGCTGTCCATCTCTTTGACGGGCTCGGGCCAGGTCAGTTCCGTGTCCGCCCCGCGCTTTAACATGCCCGGAACCGGCTCGGAGCTGCCTTCCCGCAAAAGGCGTTCGAGCAGGAGCGGTAAGCTTATGTCCGCCTCGCCCGTGCTAACGTAATCAATCCAAGGGAAAGAGCGAATCATCTGCCAGCCCATCTCGCCTTCGCAGTTGCCTCCGCCGAAGACGATGAGGGGCGGGTCGGGCATCTCCTTCAGGCGGCGAGCGACGGCGAGACAGGCGCAGGTCTGGTGAAAGGTGGTGGTGAAACCGACGACGCGCGGCTTAAACTCGCGGATGCGGTCTGCACATTGTCGGACGAACTCGCGGCGGACCTGGCGCGCTTGCAGAACCTTCTCCCGCCACTCTTCTTCGCCTGCGTAGCGCATTAGCATCTTCGCGATATATTCACGCTCGTGCGGGATCTTATTGTCGAAGACCACGTCGGCGAAGAACCACTCGCCAGCCATCGAGTCGGATCCGAGGGTGTTGACGATGTACTCGTAGAGGTCGTAGCCGATCAACTCCGCCAGCGCAAGACTGAAGTATTCTACGCGGGAGGAGAAGCCGAGGCGCTCGACCCCGGCCTTGAGCAGGCTGACGCCGATGGCTGGGCGATTCGCGTCCGCGAAAGGCATCACGGCGAATAGAACATCCATAGCTCCCCCTTTCGAGCCTACACGACAAAGACGGACCCGCCACGCGCCGCTAAGAAGAGGACGCTTCGGCTATAAGCCAATTTACTTGACAATAGAGGCACGAGCGACCGCAGTTTTAAGCCTGATCGTCTTACATGCCGAAGCCGCTGAAGCCGCCGCCGCCCCCCCCGCCCCCGCCGCCGCCCGACATTGGTCCGATGCAATCCTGGTAAAAGATAGGACGGTAGTAGCAATTGAAGTAGTAACAGCGGTAGTAGTAAGGGTAGATAGCAGCCTGTTGCTGGCTGGCAATGCAGGGTTGCTGCGCCGCCTGGGCCGCCACGCACGGCTGCTGCTGTTGGGCCGCCACGCACGGCTGCGCCGCCGCGCAAGGAGCCGTACCCAGCTTCGAGGCGACCTTCTGGTAAACTTGCATCTCTTCTTCCGAGATGTGCATTTGCGATAGTCTGTCTTCGAGTTCAGCCACGCGCATCTCCAGCGTTTTCTGGTGTCCGGGATCTTTTGGGTCTGCCATTAGATGTATCTCCTTTCCGATTGTTGCGGGCCAGTTGGTCCTGGTTTTGTGCTAGCGAACGAGCGAACGAGGTCTCCTGCCCACCGTGAGCAGTTGCGCCTCGAAAGTCACCTTGCATACACATTTCAACGAGGCGCCGACATGAACGCGCCTGAAATGATGCTGTACCGCCCTATGTTCCGGTTCAGAAAGTACGCCTCTTCCTCGTTTCTGTCAATGAGGGAGATGTTCGTCACAAAAATGCACCTTACTCACCGTAAGGAGGATCAAAACTATGCCGAGTTCCTTCCTCTCAGACCCTGTTCAACGATTACCCACACGAATTTCTCGGCATAATTTCGAACTCGGCATACTCGACCGCTTTACCGGATCGCGGGCACTTGCCGAAGCTGATCGAAGCGGACGCATAAATTCCCATAGCTTTCAGGTCGCGGCTGATCATCTCCATAGCCCCGACTCCGCCCGCTTCGATCTCGGTCAAGAACTGACTGAATCCGCATGGGAAAGAAGTAGCGTCACCGCAAAGCCCGAGCCTGACCATGTAAGCCATGTTGCGTACGTCGGTTGCTCCGGTCGCGCTGGAATAAACAATTGTATATTCGGCGTTTCGAGTGGGGTCTTGCAGATCGATTACAGCCTGTCC
>JBASRM010000632.1:0-4880 GCA_049273835.1 Blastocatellia bacterium
ATTGTGCGGCGGCTTGCTGCTGCTGGAGGTAATGGCTTCGGACGCCGCGCCGCACGAATTCTTAAGTTGTTGCACGAATTCTTAAGTTGTTGTTAGCCGCTCACCCGGGGCCGACGTGACCGGCAAGAGCAGGCAGTCATTCCGAATGAGAAGCCGGATCGGAACATCCACCGCTGCCTGCGCAAAATCGTAAGATGCCGCCAAACTAGATCCCTGGGCTAGGAGACCGTAAAAGCACTTCGCCCAACGAACCATCTTTGCCGCTTCAACCGCATCCGACGCAGCTATCACGCTCATATTGCGCGACAGTATTGCGCCCAGCGTCAGGGAATCGCACGTAGCGAGGAATATCAGTTCCGTTCGCGTGCGTTCGAGAAGTTTTAGCAAAGCGCCCGCTGGAAGACGCTCGTCGTCGCCAAATATGAAGTCGCCGCTCTTTGCGTCCACGTAGCCGAGGAGATGGATGATCTGGAAGTTCTCACGTGTCAGGACGTCACGCAGGTCCTTAAACCCGATTCCGCGAAGGCGTATTACCGCATTGGGGTAGTTTGCATTAAGCACTTCCATGTCATCATCCGCCCCCAGTTCCTCAAACTGGGGCGTCGCCGCGCACAAGATCCGCTCAACATTGACGTGGCTCGGTCCTCGGACATATGCCGCTGGGATGGATTCCAGGTCCGTCTGAAGATCTGGCCACCACTTCTCGTAGATCCGCCCCAAGTCCCTCTCCGATCGCTTGTTCTCCAAAAGCGCGTTGATGCTTTCAACAAGCTTGCGAGTTCCAGTCTCGTCGGCTGACACGCTCTGGAAGCGCGACAAGGGCCCCTGGACGTCTTCAGGCCGAAGGCCGACGCAATAAGGGACGACCCGCGACGAATCGACGCTCTTTGATAGTGCCCCAGCCTCGAAGAGCAGCCAGGGCGCCCTCAGATTGCTGCGGACAAGGCAGAGAATGCCAAAGTCCGTCGCTTCCAGTTGGCGGTCAAGTTGATCGCCCCAGCGTTGGCCAGCTTGAATGTCGAGGTCTGACATCCAAAGCGCCACCTCAGGAAAGACAAGCTTCAGCCAGTCACGTAGGACTAAAGCGACCTTCTTGCTGCTGTCTCCAGACCAACTAAGAAATGCTTTCATGTGTCCTCCCACTCACGCCAAATCTCAGCCGGCGAAGCGCTCACGTGTGTGACGGCTAACGGCGGGGTTGAGCGGGTCGGCCCTGTAACCGTTGATAGTCGAAACCTCCGTGGGGCCGACTCCGCTCGAACCGGTGTTAGGTGCGTTTCGAAGGAACCAGAGCCTCCGATTCGCGGAGCGCTCCCCTTTCGAGACCACCGCCTTCTTTCCGCATTTGCTTCATTATCCATTGGTACATTGATACATACTCTGTTTGTTTCTTCCGTTACTTTCGGCACCTAAACGGCGGGGTTGTTAGGCGGCACCGTTCCCGCCAACACACATCGATAGATGTTGCGCGCCGTGATGGTTGACTCGCTCAATCATCGTTCACAACAATGCTGTTTGTAATGCGCCACAATATCCATGAAGGTCTTAGCATAGGACGGCCTCATACCTCCGTTGAATGACTTCATGGCTTCTTGAGGTTTAGCCAAACTAGCACGGCAGCTAGGATAAGTGCCGACACCCACTTTAGGAGCTCTTTGACACCCTCCTGGCGAACAACATCCAGCAGCGACTCGCGCCAATTGGGACGTGGACCTTTAGTAGAGAATAAATCGTATCCCAACTTTGCTGCAATTGCGGCAGGGGCCTGCGGATCATCCTTCTTCCATAGCCACCCCTTAGACATAATCTCGCCAAGGTTTTCTGCCAAACTGGTTAGGGGACCTGCTCGAATGTTTTCCAAACAATCATCACAAGTGTACCCCACGAGCACTTTATAACGGACTTCGCTGAGCCGTGGGTTATAATCCCAGAGGCATCCCTTTGTCCCGAGGTGCTGCCACTTACGCATTCGCGGATCGATCAGGCCAATGGCTAAACGGAATACCAGAAATGTAATGAACTCGACAAGCGACGGCGGCGCCATGTAGCGCTCCCAGTTCCCGAGCGCGAGAATAGCGACATTAACATCATGAAGGGTTGTGCTGTAAAGGTTATCCGCGAACCTGGCAAGTGACACAACGATTAGATAGGATGGGGGCGTCTCTGATGCGATTGAGCGTGCTAGTAAACGCTGCCAATATTCATGATACTGATCGCGAAATTCGATGCCCGCCGCCTCTACCTCGCTTCTACTAACTACCTTTCTAGAGAGTAGAGGCCAAAGCAAATTATCGGGCGGGGAGGGCACCAGCTCAAATTCAATTGCATGCTGGAGGGTGTTGAGGTGCAGAATTAGGTATCCCGCCGCAACGACATTGAGGTCATCGACGGGACCGAAGATCACCCCAACTCGAGACCTACCTGTTGCTTTATTGTTCATAAACGCTCCCCAATCCAATGCGCCTAACGAAACGATCAGCGGGCGCGCGCCTCAAGACCGATTTATTGGAAATCTACTGCGCGCTCCGCTGCATCGAGAGTTGGGCGCATCGTTATTTATACTCGCGTCCGTTCCAACGTAAAGTTACGGAGCCAGATTCACCTGTCCCGGCACTCCAAGACGTTGAACGAAGGTTGCGCCAGCCGTTTGTGTAAGTTTTCAAAGGCGTAATACCTTCACGCTCTCCGCCTTCATAAATAATGTCAATACCGTTAGCAGTTTTTCGGCAAACCCAAAACTCGAAATTTCCTGCGCAATTGAAATCAGCAATAAACTCAGGCTTACCGTCTTTGTTCAGGTCAATGTTCTGAAGAGAATAAATGATCTTATTGACACCTCCACACTCTTTAACTTCGGCTTGTGTGAGCCGTTCCATAGCAATAAGTCTATCGACGATTTGCTTTTTGACGACGAGAGTTTGTGCCTGGGTTGTAATTGCTAACGGCAAGAAAAAGCACAGTTAGAAGAAGTTGTCTTTTCATTTATATTGCTCCTGTTTTGAAAAGCTGTTGGATTTCACCACTATCGCCAATGCCCCATTAACTGTTTGAAAACGGTCCGCGTCGAGGGAGCCTTGAGGAACTTCCTAAGAAACGCCTCGGTGTTGGCCTGCTTTCTCTTCACGTCGTCGCTCGTGCTCGAAAACGTGCCCATGAAAGCCGCGAGGAGTGACTCTCTTGCGTCGGGCTCGTGCTCAGCAAAGGGATTGAGCGCTCTAGTCGACACGGCCCCACCTCCCTTCATCGGAACGGCGTACTGAGGCGCCAGTGCGTCAAAGAATGGCATGTACGAGTGTAGCGAGCCAAACTGCTCGTGAGCCAGGTTTGCACTCGGAGCGAGCCACACAAACGCGCCGTCGGCCACAGAAGCGCGCTCGGCGGCCTCATCGATCGCCGGCCCCAGCACGAACACATCGTCAAACTCGAACTCTCCGCACGCAACCGTCCCACGATATGCAAGGCGGCGTCAGCCGCGGCCACATTCAGGAGACGTGCGAGCGTGAAGAGCAGGTCCCGAAGCGCGTGGTCCTGTCGGACAAGATCGGTAAACCCGTCTCGTACAGGTGGGCCGTTGCCAAGAAACTCCGCTCGACTAGGTTCGATCGAAACGCCAACAACAAGGCTGTCCGACAGAAACGCAGCCTGCCGGGTGATCGCCTCGGTTCCCAGCATTTTGGGAAAGGCCTGCTGGGCCTTCGAGAGATCCCCGGTCACATCGGATCGAAGCGCATGGAGCTTACCGAGGATCGCCTCCGGCTTCTCGCGCTTCCAGATTCCCTTGACACCCAACGCATCGAGGATCGCTACGGCTCCCAGTTTCACCCACTCCTCCACGCCCTATCAAGAAATCAATCGCTTTCGGTTTTCGGACTCTACTACGGCCAACAGAGTTTCCAAAATGATATTCGTCTTCGGCGGTTCGAGATTCATTTCCTCAAATGTCACCATTTCTGGCCAACGAGGCGTCAGTAGTAATTCCTTTCGAATCTCAGCGACTCGGCGGGCAACAACTGAGCCGGGACGTAGAAAACGGCCGAAGAATTCGAAGTAAACGCAAAATAGAAATGCTCCGTACACGCGGGCATAAGAACGGAAATATGGAGAGAAGTTCTTCGTTGAAAATGTGAATTCTACCTTCGACGGTCCCCAGCCGGACCGCAATAGCGATTGGACATTGAAATGAACCGCGGCAGATGTTGATCGATAAAGATAGTCATACAAGCTGGCGAGTACTGGATGGCCCTGACGTTCAGCAATTTGACGAATTTGAGGCATTGTACCTCTCGATAGATTCCAACCGTGTCTTTTCCAAATCTGTTGAATTTCCGATTCCAACACGACGATCTGATTGGCGACATCCTTGATACGCAGCACTGGCTGGTGAATATGAATGTCTTTGAAGAATCTGTCCTGCAGAGATATCCGGCTGCGAACATCGTGGGCCATGAGTTTCAAAATGAGTTTGTCCCTATCGGAGCGCGGCATGGTCTTCACGAAGTTCAGCACGATCAGGTCTTCACAAATGCCGCGCAATGCTGGCATCCAGAAGAATGATTCGTCCAGGTTTTTCTCGCTACGGACGGCGAGATTGAATTCAAAGCATTTTGAAAGAGAAGCCTTCACGCAGAGGGTAAAGAAGGATTGTCGAGCCGAGCCCACGGAGACGCGGTTCACGAACGCTGTTAAAGCTTCGAAGTGTTTCTTATCAGGGAACGACGGAGCTTCCTTAGATCTTGCTTTCGTCATGTGTTGAATGTTAGCAGCTTTCGACCCGGAGCGGCCCAACGCCAGGCGTCAGCGGGCGCGCGTCGTAGCAATCGAATCACGGTGAACACCGAATCGCGCGCTCCGCTGCACGCCCGAGTTATGTTGCGCCTTCG
>JBASRM010000638.1:0-3952 GCA_049273835.1 Blastocatellia bacterium
GACTTGAGGTTCTCCTCGGCGGCTTCTCGCGCCCGGTCTTCGTTTATCACTCTCACCGTCGGGCGCAACTGCCGAGGCACGACCTCGAGTGCCTGAGACAGGGTTTCCGTTAATTCGCCGGACACCAGGACCAGCGGCGCGCAACTCTGCTCCAGGACCTGAGCGATTCGTTTGGGAGGATAGTTGGGGTCGAGCGGCAGATATGCTCCGCCGGCTTTGAACACGGCCAGAACAGCCGTTAGAAGATCGATGCCGCGCTCGGCGAGCAACCCCACGACCACGTCCGGTCCGACGCCTTGCTCGACCAGCAATCTCGCGAGGCGATTGGCCCGCCGATTCAGAAGATCGTAGGTAAGCTCTTCATAGTTGAAATTGACCGCGACCTTGTTGGGCGTTGCTCGGACTTGAGCTTCAAATAGTTGGTGGAAGCAGAGGTCTGACTGAAAGGCAGTGTGGGTGTCGTTCCATTCGACGACCACTTGGCTTCGCTCCGGATCGGTCAACATCGCGAGATCAGAGATTTGCTGATCGGGGTCGGCGACGATGCTCTCGAGCAAGCGGCGATAGTGACCGAGCATCCGAGCGATGGTCGTGACATCGAACAGATCCGTGTTGTACTCGAGAGGCCCCGAGATGATCGATCCGCTTTGAGAGAGAGTAAGAGCCAGATCGAACTGCGCCGATCCTCTGGTCGTTTCCAGCGGGCTGAACGTCAGGTTCGAGATTCTAACAGACTGTCTTGGCGCATTCTGGAAGGCGAACATCACTTGAAACAGCGGATTGCGGCTGAGGCTGCGCTCTGGCTGCAGCTCTTCTACCAATCTTTCAAAAGGCAACTCTTGATGCGCAAACGCATCGAGGCTCACATCGCGCACTCTTTGGAGCAATTCGCGGAACGTCGGATTGCCCGAAAGATCGGTTCGCATTACGAGCGTATTGATAAACAGCCCGATCAACCCCTCAGTTTCAAGACGATCGCGGCCCGCTGCCGGCGTGCCTGTGCTGATGTCCTCCTGGCCGGTGTAGCGATGCAGCAGCACCTGAAAGGCTGCAAGCAACGTCATGAACAGAGTGGTTCCTTGCTGCCTGCTCAACGCCTTGATCGAGGCTGTCAGCGACTCGTCAAGGTAAAGGAACTGCCAGTCGCCCGCGAAGGTCTGCACCTCCGGCCTGGGCCTGTCCGTTGGCAGGTTCAGCGTGAGAACGCTGCTGGCAAGCTGATTTTTCCAGTAATCGAGGTGCGCTTGCAGGGCGTTGCCCTGCAGCCACCTTCGCTGCCAGTGAGCGAAGTCCGCGTATTGAATCGCCGGCGTCTCGAGCGGCGAGACAAGTCCCTTTGAGAAAGATTCGTAAAGCGCTGCGAGCTCGTTAACCAGCACACCCATTGACCAGGCATCTGAAGCGATGTGATGCATGTTGAAGAGCGCCACATGGTGTTCGACGCCAAGCCGCAGCAAAGTCACCCGCAGCAATCTCCCTTCGGCCAGATCGAACGGACGCTGAGCGTCTTCGCCCGCCAGCCGTTTCACTTCTGCTTCCTGGCGCTCTTCTGTCAGGTGAGTCAAGTCAATCACCGACAAATCGAATTCGCCCGGCTCTCCGATTACCTGCACAGGTGTCCCGCCGGCGTTTATGAATCTGGTGCGAAGCGATTCATGGCGGCGAATAATGTCGCTGAAGGCTCTCTGCAACGCTGCAACATCGAGTGGGCCTGCCAGCCGCACCGGAGCCGGAATCGTATAGGCCGACGTGCCTGGCTGCAGTTGTTCAAGAAACCACACTCGCTCCTGCCCGAAAGAAAGCGGCAGCTCGCCGCTCCTGGACACAGGCGTTATTGGCTCGAGCTGCAAGGACGGTCCCGACTCCTTCTCCCGTTCCACGATAATGGCAAGCTCGACTACGGTGGGGGAATCGAAGAGGCTGCGCAAAGGCATATTCACCTTGAATGCATCTCGTATGCGCGAAACCAATTGCGTAGCCAGAAGCGAATGGCCTCCAAGCTCGAAGAAATTACTATTAACTCCAACTCGATCGAGCCGGAGGACGTTCGCCCAGATCTCCGTCAACAACTCTTCAATTTGACTGCGCGGAGCCGCATACGCGGTGCTCGATTCCGCCTCAATCTGTTCCGCCGCGGGTAGCGCTCTGCGATCGACCTTTCCGTTTGAGGTCAACGGTATCTCGTCGAGCATCAGCAGGGCCGCAGGGACCATGTATTCGGGCAGCCTTTCTTTTAGGAAACCCATCAGATCGGCAACCGAAGCAGACCCCTCTTGAAAAGGCACGACATAAGCCACCAGCCGCTTGCTTCCGTGCCTATCTTCGCCGGCAACCACAACGGCGTCGCGCACTGCTTTATGTTCGAGCAATACCGCCTGAATCTCTCCGAGTTCGATTCGAAAGCCGCGTATCTTCACTTGATGGTCGATTCGGCCAAGGTATTCAATGCTCCCGTCTGGCAGGTGACGCGCGAGATCACCAGTTTTGTAGAGCCTGCCTCCCGATTCTTCGGCATACAGATCGGGCAGGAAAACTTCCGCAGTCAAGTCCGGCCGATTCAGATAGCCGCGCGCAAGTCCTTTCCCTGCGATATACAACTCGCCCGCAACCCCCGCGGGGAGGAGTTGCCGCCGACGGTCCAATACATGTATCCGAGTGTTTGCGATGGGCCGGCCTATTGGAACGAGTCTTTGCTTGCTCTCTCGATCGCATTGCCAGAATGTGACGTCAACCGAAGCTTCAGTCGGCCCGTACAGGTTGTGCAATTCGGCATCGAGCCTCGAATAGAACCTCTCCTGCAACTCGAAACTCAGAGCTTCGCCGCTTGAAAGGACCCGCTTGAGGCTCTTACATCTCTCGACTCCTTCTTCTTCAAGGAAGGCCTGTAACATCGGCGGGACAAAGTGCACAGTCGTGATCAGTTGATCGACAATCAAGTCGACAAGATATTTACTATCCTTATGACCTTCGGGGCGAGCCAGGATCAGGCGGGCTCCAGTCATCAGCGGCCAGAAAAATTCCCACACCGATACATCAAATCCGTAGGGCGTTTTCTGCAGGACAGTGTCCGCCTCACCAAGGCTATAGGATTGCTGGGCCCACAGAAGGCGATTGCAGACTCCGCGATGAGAGATGACGACCCCTTTGGGTCTGCCGGTCGAACCCGAGGTGTAAATGGCATAGGCGATGTTGTCGGGTTCAACTTCGACAGCAGGATTGTCGGCGCCGTTTCGGGCGATGGCATCCCACTCGCTGTCAAGCGCGATGATTTGTGCATTGCTCCGCGGCAGGATTTCGAGCAGCCTCCGTTGCGTCAACAAGAGATTGGCTCGCGCATCCTCGATCATAAAACCGAGGCGTTCTTTCGGGTACGTGGCTTCAAGAGGCAAATAACCCGCTCCTGCTTTCAAGATGCCGAGCAGACCGATCACCAGCTCGACGGATCTTTCCATGCAGATAGCGACAAGAGTATCCGGCCCCGCCCCCATACTCCTCAGGTAGCGAGCAAGCTGATTGGCTTTCCCGTTGAGCTCCCTATATGTCAGCAGCCGATCTTCAAATACCACCGCAACGCCGTTGGGCGTTATTTCAGACTGGTCCTCGATCCAGTGATGTAGGCAGCGATCAAGCGGTAACTCGACTCGCGTGTCATTCCATCCGAACAACAGTTTCTCTTTTTCCTCTTCCGACAGCAGCGATGCCCACTCATAGCAAGTGTTCGGAGTGGTAGCCATCGCCTCGAGGGCTCGTGCGTAATACTGACCTATGACCTCGACCTGCTCGTCGCTCAATGCGGACACATCATAATTGAGGTTCAGATGGACCTGCGAAGACGATAAGCCGTGAACGAAGCTCACCATCAGTTTAAAGTTCGTCTCCTCAAATCCTCGGCTGCCGAGCACGCGCATTTCTTGAAAGCCATCCATGCTTCGGTAGATGTGAAAGTGAACAT
>JBASRM010000644.1:0-18328 GCA_049273835.1 Blastocatellia bacterium
GGCTGATCCTCCGCATATCACCATTCTCAATGAAGACAGATCAACAGGATTAGTCTCGGCGTAACGGAGGACGTCATTCCAGATCGTCGGCACCGCCCCGGAGAATGTTGCTTTCTCTTCCGAGATCAATCTGCAAAGCGGTTCGGCTTGAAGGAACCGGTTGGGCATGATGAAGTCCGACCCAGCCATCCAGCCCGCGTAAGGCAACCCCCAGGCGTTCGCATGAAACATCGGGACTATTGGAAGAATGCGGTCGTGCTCGTTGAGCGCGAAGACCGAGGCGGTACACGTGGCCATCGAATGTAGAAACGTCGAGCGGTGCGAATAGACTACGCCCTTCGGATTGCCCGTCGTCCCGCTTGTGTAACACATTGCCGCGGCTGAGCGCTCGTCAATCTCAGGCCAATCGAATCCCTGTTGTTCGCCCGCGATGATCTCGTCGTACCGAAGCACGTCACCAAGGGCGGATGCGTCACCTGAGCCTACGACGATGTAGCGTTCGACGGTCTTCAGGTCGCCCGCCACTCGCGCGAGCAAAGGCACGAGCGAGGCGTCTACGATGATCATACGATCCTCGGCGTGGTTGATGATGTAGCTGAGTTGATCCGGAAACAGCCTAAGATTGAGCGTATGCAGAACCGCACCCATGCAAGGTATCGCGAAGTATGCTTCAAGATGTTCCTGGGTGTTCCAACAGAAGGTTCCGACTCGATCACCCTGTTTGATCCCTAGCCGCTTTAGTGCCGCGGCCAGCCGCTCGGCTCGGTCCCCGACTTCACTGTAAGAACCGCGGCGTGAGTTCTCGCCCATGAAGGTAACGACTTCGCTGGCGGCGTGAACTCTTCGGCTGTGTTCGAAGATGTGATTGATGGTCAAAGGACGATCCTGCATGGTGCTGAGCATAGTAATCTCCCGATTCGATGATCCAAGGTTTTGATACGACTCGATAAAGCAGTTGGATTATCTTCGAGACGGTGTGTGGAGAGCAACCTGGTCACAACGTTTCATTGAGCTTTTTGGAGGTATCTCTGACTATGAAAGCAGACCCAGTTGCGTCCATCTGATTCGTGCTGTGAGCTGAACCGGACTATTCATCCGTAAGCGCTCGACCGCTGCACGGCCAATCGGACTCAAACCGCTTATCATGGCTGTCTCAAGATCCAACTGAAAATGTTCTTGCCAGGCTTGTTCGCGTGGATTGAAAAGAGGGACGTCAGTCTGCGTTACCGGATCGATGGCTGTCAACCAGTTGGACTTGTGAATATTGCAAGAGCGGCAAGCGAGAGCCAGGTTTGATTCTTCGTCGACTCCCTCTCTCGAGATCGGACGAATGTGTTCGACTTCGAAGCGAAAGTTGAAGATCGCTTCAGGCGCGCCGCAATACTCGCATCTGTGATTGGCCCGTTTCGCGACCGATGGATAGTGCGGATTCATTGCTCCGATGTGAGAGCCATACCCAGCCGGGCGCGCGGTCGCCCGCCGCATGCTTCTTCGCCCCCGAGATCAAAATACAGAGGTCAAATGTGCGCCATTCCTTCGACCAGCTAAGCTTTCTTATCGGCCACCTGAGAGCCGACTCACTCATTCTGATCACCGAGGGCGCGCCGTCACGCCACTGTTGGTAGAGTGCTTTTTCGCGCACGTTATTGCGGTCGCAACTCTCGCTCTTCTTACGCACGGTTTACATCGAGGCGCTTGCGGAGTTTGCTGAGGATGCGCTGGCGAATCTTTGTGACGTTGCTTGTGGTGAGCCCAAGCCTTTTAGCGATCTCCTCGGGCGCTTGTTCTTCGAAATAGTAGAGACGGATAATCTCCCGTTCTCTTTCATTAAGATGACCGACCACTAGTGCGGCGCTGTTACGGATGATCTGGTCGAAACGGCTCTCCCCGTTCACCTGTTCGAGCACTTCCACCTGCTGGGCTTGTGGCTGCTGCTCCAACTCCTGGCTAACAACGAGAGCGCGATTGCTGGCAGCCTTCAACTCGGCCTCGATGAGGTTCTCAAGCTCAGTCTCTTCCTCCGCCGGCAACGTCTCATTCGCGTCGCGGGCAGATCGCCATCGTGTCATAAGCTCGCCAAGTCGTTCCTGTTGCTGAGCTGTGAAAAAGTGATCGGGTTTATGATTCTGAACGATCACAAGCGTGCCTGCTTCCTCTTCGTTCAACTGCTTTGCCAACGCATCCAGCGCTTCGCCAGGCGTTTTTCCTTCGGACTGACGTGCGCCCGAGATTGCGCGATAGGTCACGCCATCCTTGCCGACACCTTCAGGCAAAATGGTGATGGTCATCGTCTGTCCTCTGAGGGCATTATACTTCCTTACTCGCAATGCGCGAAGGCAGAAGCTTAACCGACAAGAGTACTGCAAGAGCCGCCAGAGCAGCCCCAAAATAAAACGTCGCGCGCGGATCCACCTTGTCCCACAGCACCCCGCCAAGATAGCTGGCCGCGATTTGTGTCACTCCGACTACCACAGAGTAAACCCCAATCGCCGTCCCGCGCCCGGCAGTGCCGGCACTGTCTACGGCAAGCGCTTTTGACACTCCGTCCGTCAATGCGGGGAAGAGTCCGTACAGCGCAAACAGCGGCCAAACCAGCCAGCCCGCACCAGCAACCGCAAAGCCGGCGTAGCTGAGCGCATAGATCACGTACCCAATGATCAGCAGGTTGCGCCGCCCAAATCGGTCGCTGGCCGCCCCGGCCGGCATCGAGAAGATTGACGCGACCGCGTTGTAAATCGCATAAGCCAGGATCGTTGCCCCGGTCCCGAGTCCTAACTGTTCGGCGCGTAGAATCAGAAAGGCGTTCGCCGAATTCGCGAGGCCGAACACTCCGATGACTATCAGCAATCGCCTGTACTCGCGAGTCGTTCCCGCGAGCGACAACCGAATGTTCGATGACCCGGTCACGATGTCAGTTCGCCGCTCGCGCACCGCTAGCAGCATCAGTGCCGCAAGTGTCGCCGGGATTGCAGAGATGAGAAAAATGCTGCGGGCTTCAAGCCCCGCCCAGACAACCAGCGCCAACCCTATCAGCGGGCCAAGCACCGCTCCCGCCGAATCCATCGCGCGTTCGAATCCAAAGGCTCGACCGCGTCCACCCTCGGGCGAAGTCTCCGCCAAAAGGGCATCGCGAGGAGACGTGCGTATTCCTTTTCCGAATCGATCCGCGAATCTTGCCGCAAGGACGACAGGCCATGCCCCCGCAAAGGCGATCATCGGCCTGGACACTGCCGTCAGCGCGTATCCTGTAAACGCTACGGGTTTGCGACGGCCGATTCGATCCGAGATCCAACCGGAAACTCCGCTGATCACGCTTGCTGAGCCGACCGCGATACCTTCAATCAATCCGACAACAGTCGCAGGCGCCCCGAGAGTCACCGTCAGGAATAGAGGCAGGATCGGATAGATCATCTCCGAACTGATGTCTCCAAACAGACTCACCAATCCGATGATGATGGTGCTGCGTGATAGGAGTGAGTACGAAGCCGAGGAGCCCGGGAGCGGAGGAGTCGATTGCGGAGGTGTCCTGCGGAAAGGGGATCTCCGTTTTTCACTTTCACTTTTCATTTACGGAGAATCTCCGGCTCCCCTTTCTTCACGCCCGACGCTGCTTCACTTTTCCGCCAGCGTAAGCTTAGTGATAAAAAACCACGATCCAGATGGCTCAATCCGAATATTCCCCACCCTGGCGCGCGCGACCAGCACATTCGCCGGGTACCACAAGTAAATCTGTGGGAGTTCCTCTGCAACTGTCTTTTGAATCTTCCAAAACAGATCGAGTTTCAACCTGGGATCGTTTGTTTGTTCCGCTTCGACTATCCAGCGATCGACGTCCGGGGTGCAGTAACGCATTCGATTCTGGCCCCCGCGATCGGTGAGCAGGCTTGCGATGCGAAGGTATAGCCGTTTCTTGGCTTCGGCTTCCTTTGACGGATCAAGAGATTCCGCCTCCAGAGCCAACCGCGATACCTCGGAATTGAAACAGAAGTCATATTGAATCTCCACTGCGTCAAGCCCATGCTGAACTCGCTCGGGTGCAAGCTTCTTTTGGAGCAGTTCGAACAGAGGGCGCATCTGTACCGGATCATTTGTTGCTCTCAGCTTTGCGATCGCGTCGTTGAATTCGGGGTCCTGATACCTGCTGTGATAGACAAACTGAAACACGTCAGTAAGCTGGTTGAAGCCGATGCCGATCAGATAGTAAAGATCGAACTGAGCCTTGTTGAGCTTGTCAAACAGAGTCGCGGATTCGAGCGACTGAAGATCGAGCTGTATTCCTGCGCGCCGGAGTTGATCCTGCATAATTGCAGCAATGTTTCGGGGGAGCTGGGTAGTCGTAGTCATCATCGTTAGAGTGAGCCGCGTTCGCGGACCGTCTCCATCCGGGTCGGGAAAGCCGGCTTCGTCGAGCAATTGTTTTGCGCGCTCAGTGTCGTGATCGTAGACCGTCACCTCGGGACAATAAGCTCGGTGCTCAGGCGGCATGATCGCGTTGGACTTGCGCGCCTGATCGCGCAGCAGGCGATGAATTATGACCTCGCGGTCGATACCGTGGGCGATCGCCTGTCGCACTTTTTGATTCGCCAGCAAAGAGTTGGAGGAACAATTGACGCCCAGGTAACCGATGTTGGCTCCCTCGCCGATGACAACCTGCATATCCCGGCGGTTGCCGAGCGCTCGAACCGTTTCGGGATCGAATTGCGCGTTGTACACGAGATCGACTTCTCCACTCATCAAGGCGGCCTGCCGGGTGCTGTTATCGGATACGACCTTGATGCGAACGCGGGGAATCATTGGCGCGCCGCCCCAGTAAGAGGAGTTGGCTTCAAGCTGAACAGCCTCTCCCTCTTTGTACGAAATAAACCGATACGGTCCGGTGCCGATGGGCGAGTTGATGATCTCAGTCCCCGCGCCGTCGGGGATGATTCCGATAGCCGGCAAGTTTCCAAAGAAGGTGTAAAACGGCTCACGCGCGTGAAAGATCACCGTTTGTGCATCGGGGGCCTCGATTGACGTGATCTTATCTACTGCGCCTCGGATCGGAGACTTGAGAGCGGGCGATGAAAGCGATTCAAACGTGTACTTCACGTCGGCGGAGGTCAGTTGCTTGCCGTTGTGAAATGACACTCCGGAGCGAATGTGAAAAGTAAATGTCTTGTGGTCCTCAGACTCTTCAAAACGTTCGGCGAGCGAAGGTACGAACTCGAACCTCTCGTCCTTGACGACAAGCGTATCGTAAAGCAACTGCATCGCCCGAGCTGAGGTTGGGAACGTAGTTGAAAGACGCGGATCGAATCCGCGGGGCGCTACTTCCACCGCGACTACGAGCGTGCCTGGTTCTCCGCCACGGCGGCAACCGGTCGTTGGTATGGTTAATAACAAAAGGCAGAACCAACCTACAAGCATCCGCGAAGTTGCCGCCACAAGCATGTAGGGGCGGCCATCAGTGGCCGCCCCCGTCCCCGCAGATGTGATATTCATCTCGTGTCATTCAGGGGCGGCAACTGAGGGCCGCCCCTCCAAGCTCTCATTTGGAGTGTTGCAGTATCAGATTCAGTTCGGCAATGCGCTCGCGAAGCCGTGAGACCGCCTGCTCGCTGTGTGACTGAGGGGGCGAGAGCATCGACTTGATTCGCGCGATGTGATCGAACGCCCGACTTATGTGAGTCCTGGTGATTCGCCCATCGTGAGCCGCCTTCACCATAGTTTCCCATGCAGCCGTCACCCGCTCGGACGACTGCGCTCCTGCGATCATAACCATGTCCATGCCTGCTTCGATCGCCATCACACCCGCTTCGGAAAGGTCTCGTGTCGCGGTGATCGCTCCCATCTCCAGGTCGTCGGTCATGGTCAGGCCCTTGTAACTGAGCTCTTCGCGCAACAATCCGGTGACAATATTCTTGGACAGCGAGGATGGCAATGGCGAGGGGCCATCGAACGCCGGATAGTGCGCGTGCGCAACTATGACCGCGTTCAATCGTGCGTTGATCTTGCTGAACAGCTCGCTGTAGGGCGCGATCTCGTGTTTCATGATCTCATCGCGCGAGCGGTCGATAGTAGGCAGCTCGGAGTGAGAGTCCACGGTAGCCGCCGCAAGCCCTGGGAAGTGTTTACCTACCCCTATTACTCCACCATGCTGCAAGCCCTCGAGATAGGCGCCTGCAAGACGCACGACCTCTGCAACTGAGCTCCCGAGGTATCTTCCCTTTAACCCGTTACCCGCCCCATCGTCGGATGCGATGTCCAGTACCGGCGCGAAGTTTACGTTGAAACCCAAAGTGCGAAGAGCTTCCGCGGCGATCTCGCCCATTCGCGCGGCAATCGACGCATCTCCCGAGGCGCGCAGCAGGTCCGCAGACGGCATTGCCGAGTATATGTGCTTCAGTCGATCAACACGGCCGCCTTCCTGATCCACCGCGATGATTGGGGGGACTTCGATCAACGAACGTATCGCGGATGTGAGCTCGACTACCTGCTGTGCGCTTTCGATATTGTGAGTGTTGAGCAGGATGCCGCCCGGCTGAATACTTTGCAGCAAGCTCCTTGTCATTAGATCAAGCTGAGGCCCCGGCAGACCGATCATCAGCAGTTGCCCGATTCTGTGTTCAAGTTTCATTTTAGATTTGTGGATTCCGGATTCTGAGTTTTCGATTCTGGATCGAGATAATCACTCGAGTCCAATATCGACATTCAAAACCGAACATCGCCATCAGTCCTTGTTCTCAAAGAGTGCTTTTAGGCTTGTATCGTAAGGCTCCCGCGCAACCCCCGCGTCAGTGATAATCGCCGAGACGTAGCGATGTGGTGTGACGTCGAAAGCAGGATTCGCAACCTTTACTCCCTCCGGCGCAATAGGTTCGCCCCGGAAGTGGGTGACTTCCGAGTCCGCGCGGGACTCGATCGGGATAAGGTCGCCGGAGTTTAGCGACAGGTCTACAGTCGAGAGCGGCGCCGCAACATAAAATGGCACATTGTTCTCGTGAGCGGCTATCGCGACCATATAGGTGCCGATCTTGTTGGCGACGTCTCCGTTGGAGGCTATTCGATCGGCGCCAACGATCACACAGTTGACCTCGCCCGACTTCAGGAAATGCCCAGCCATGCTGTCGGTGATAAGCGTAACCGGAATATTCTCTTTTGCGAGTTCCCAGGCAGTTAAACGCGCGCCTTGAAGAAATGGCCGCGTCTCATCGGCGAGCACCCGCACTCGTTTGCCCGACTCGACCGCCGCGCGTATCACCCCAAGGGCGGTGCCGAAGCCGGCAGTCGCCAGCGCGCCCGCATTGCAGTGCGTCAACACGGTCGCATCGTCAGGAATGAGATCAGCGCCGAAGCTGCCGATCCGTTGATTGCTTTCCACGTCCTCGCGATGAATATCCAGAGCTTCGGCGACCAGTTGTTTGGTTAACTGCTCGATGGAAGCCCCCTCTCCGCGACCATGTTTGAAAGACCATCTCATCCGCTCGACCGCCCAGAACAGATTTACTGCCGTCGGCCGCGTCACCAGGAGACGCTCGCACACTCGGTGAAATTCTCGCTCGAATTCGTCCAGTGAACCGGCGCGGGAGTTCTTCATGCCAAGAGCGATGCCCATCGCGGCGGCTACGCCGATCGCCGGAGCGCCTCGGACCACCATCTGTTCGATTGCGGTTGCTACTTCTTCGTGAGATTTGAAGACCGGATAAAGTTCGTGGGTTGGAAGCCGTCGTTGATCAATCATTACGACGCCTTCGTCGGTCCACTCAATTGTTCTAATCATGACCGCAAGGATAATATCGAATGATGAAGGGGGATGGCAAAAGCGAATCGCCTTCTGAAGGAGACTGAAACTCTCGCAGCTCGTCCTGCCTGTATGCATCGCTTTGTATTGGAACCCTTCACTCGCGCACCTGCGAACGTCAATCCAACGAAATTCCTTAATGATCAGATCGGCACACCTGTTGCCGATCATTCCCATCGAAAGGCGGCAATATGGGAAGATTCGTAGACTATCACGGGGACACCAGGATTGAGGCGGCCAGGTTTGAAGGTCCGCCTCGACATCCTGCAAACCCTGGCCGGGCGTCTCGCATAACAACGGTTGCCCTTGTGGTCGCTTTCGGTCTAGGAGCGGGCTGGATCGGTGGAAAAACGCTAGGCAGCAGGTTCATGCATTCAGATTCCGCGCCTGTAGAGACGCAACCACAGATCGTCCCGGGAGGTGCGAACTCGACTCCGCTTTCACAGCCGGATCCACGAAATGGTTCTGAACCAGACAAACAGGTTTCGGGAGCGGACACAGCTGCTCCACGCGTTGAGCCAGAAGTAGAAAAACCGGCCCTTCAGCCGGAGCCCCACAAAGAGCTCCCCAAAGTGCCGAAAGTAGACAAGGACGAGGAAGCTGAGAAAGCGGTTGATGAGCCTCCCACTAAAGAGCAAACCGAAAAGGAAATTGGGAGTAAAGCGCTGGACAAGATTCAGAAAGACAACGAAAAAATGAGGCGCGGTAAGAAGATAAAACAGAACAAGAACGAAGAAGAACAATAATAAAAAGCAGGGCGCCTGGTTGCTCGCCCTGCTTCCGCTTAACGGTCCTGATTCGAAAAAAAATGCCGTTAAGAACTTGGTGCTTCGTTCTTGCCCGCGAGGATCACCTCACGGCCCGATAGATAAAGCAAAACTACCAGGACGGCGAATGGGATCAGCGATAGCAGATCGGCGCTTCCACTGTTGAAGAACGGATTGTGAGCGCGCGCCCACTCTTCTATTTCTCGGTTGAATTCAGCGAGGCTGGGAAGTCCCTGGAGGAAGGCGATAATTATTCCCGCCAGGGCGGCACCGGCGATGTAGCCCGACGCCATAAGCACGCCGGCGCTCTTGTCACCTTCTGCCGTGAGCTGTTCTTCTGTCAGGTTCTTTCCTTTGAACTTTGTTGTGCGAAGGTAGTGATCGACCATCCAACGGATCATCCCCCCGATAAATATCGGGCTCGAGGATGAGAGCGGCAGATAGACTCCAACTGCAAACGCTAGCGACGGGATGCCCGACATCTCCAGCACTATGGCTATCATTACGCCGAGCAAGACCAACCCCCAGGGCAATCTGTGACTCAAGATTCCCTTGATGATATAGGACACTAAGACAGCCTTGGGCGCGTCGTATTTCTGAACTGAGGAGCCGTCAGGCCTCGTCTTATAGACACCGTTTATCGCCGGGTCCGCGAGATAGACGGGCACGCCGTCGGCGTTGACCAGATACCTGACTGCGTTTCCACCCTCGCCATCGCTCTTGAACCAAACATAGTATTCATTACTGTCGGTCGTGCTTTGTGGTCCTTCAAGCCTCTCGGTCTTTGGCTGGTCTGCGCCTCGCTGCAGCTCAGCCGGATCGACCCTGAAGTCAGCCGGAAAAGCGAGCGCTGGGTCGGAAGCGACCGGCACGTACACCATACCCGCGGTATTCATCTTCAGCAGGATTGGACCAAGTATCAGCGCCGATGCCAGCGCGCCGATCAATATCGCAACTTGCTGATGTCTTGGCGTAGCGCCAACGAGGAATCCGGTTTTAAGGTCCTGCGAGGTCGTTCCACCGTTTGAAGCAGCAATACAAACAATGCCGCCGATCGAAAGCGCGGTAACGTAGTACGCCGGCTGGTCCCAACCGACCATTAAGAAAACCAGGCAAGTTAGCAGCAGTGTAGCGACCGTCATACCTGAAATTGGATTCGAAGAGGAGCCAATCTCACCAGTCAGCCGAGATGAGACGGTAACGAACAGGAACCCGAACGCAACGATCAACAACGCGCCCAGCAGATTCCACTGAAGATGCAGTTGGGGGAAAATCATTATCAAAGCAAGCAGCACAAGGATGCCGCCCACTACAACCTTCATAGACATATCCTGATCTGTGCGAGGCGCGCCGCGCGTAGCCGCCTGGCCTCCCCTAAAATCGCTAATGCCTCCCTTGAGTCCGTGCCAGATCGTGGGGAGAGCGCGCGCGAGGCTGATGATTCCGCCAGCCGCAACCGCTCCGGCGCCTATGTACAGAATGTAGGCGCTGCGAATGTCTCCCGGGCTCATCTCGCTGATCGGCTTGTTACCCGGCGACAGCGTGACGGTCATACCCTCGCCGAAGAACTTGATTAACGGGATCAGAACAAGGTAAGCCAGAACGCCGCCTGCGCACATAATCGACGCGATGCGCGGCCCAATGATGTAACCAACGCCGAGCAACGCCGGATTGGCCTCGACTGAGATAGAACCCGCTTTGAAGGGTGCTCCGAAGATCTTCTCGGGATAATCCTTCCAGGTCTTGAAAGCATCCATCGCCACCTTGTAGACGAAGCCCAGACCCAGTCCGGTGTATATCGGTAAGCCTCGCACCTCGGCAAGAGGTTTGTCCGATCCTGCTTGCGCTGCGGCTTTCGATTCGTCCGAGGCTCCCGCTTTCAGCACCTCCGCACAAGCTGTCCCTTCGGGATATTTGAGGAAGCCGTGCTGTTGGACAATGAGAGCGCGGCGCAAGGGAATCATCATCAGTATTCCCAGCAGCCCGCCCAGAACCGCAACAAGCATCACGCGGGTTACTTCGAGATCGAATCCCAAAATCAGAATCGCGGGCATCGTCACACCGACGCCAAAAGCGATCGACTCGCCCGCGGAGCCGGCAGTCTGGACGATGTTGTTTTCAAGAATGGTGGCGTTTCTCAATCCAATCTTCGATAGCGCGCGAAACAGCGTGATAGATATGACCGCAACGGGAATCGACGCGCTAACTGTGAGGCCGGTTTTCAACACGAGGTAGAGCGACGACGCGCCAAACACCATCCCGAGGATCGTGCCGACGATCACTGGCAACGGCGTGAGCTCGCGCAAGTTCACAGCGGCAGGAATGTATGGCCGGAACACCGCGAGGAAAGGATTTTCAGGTTTCGCAGTGGTGGTTGCGCCCACAGAAACCCCGTTGAGCGTTTCACTCGACATCAGAACTGACCTCCGAGAAGTTTTTCACAAGGGCGAGCTGAACGCTCGAGCCGTGTCCTTCGAGTTCGATGCTGCTGGAATCGGTTGGGGTTCATTTTGGACGTGAGCGAGAATGAATGTCAACTACAGAGGGGCACGGATAAGAGACAAAGATGAACACCGAGATCGACTCAAGACTTGAGATTCAGAGTCATCGTGGTTCATCTCTTGGGGAGTTCTATATTATCTCCACATGTAAAACAACAAGCCCCGGCGGGGCGACTCGAAGATGCCGGTGCCCTGCGCCGGGACTTGCGGTGGACTGTTGGGATTGGCCCGTGGCCTATCCGCAAACTGCGATGAGCGCGCTGCTCCTGCGTTGGCAACGCGATTAGCGGAGTAACTCTCGACGCCAAATGCTCAGCCGCATCAAAAGCAACTGAGCACGCTCAGGCCTCAGCCACCTCACCAAGTCTTAGTCTTATCATTGCGTTGGATCACCTCCTTTCTGGTGTTAGCTCGCATAGTATGCAGAACGCTTTTCACTGTCAAGAAAAAAGTGACCCTCGTAGCACAAGTAATAGGGACTAACTGGACCAACTGCCCATATGTAGCTCTTAACCTCTTTCGGCGATCCCGAACAATCGACGATTCCTTATCAAAACCTCCAATCGATGTCGGGTTCTCAACTCGAAAGCAGGTCGATGCCGCAATGAGCCGGTTGCGCGCTGTCTCGGTGGCATTTCATGATGGCGGCGAGATTCATCGGGAGCGCCCTTACTTTATGCCGGAAAAGACAGTCAGAGTCTTCGCGACCGCCGACATCGGAGACCAGGCATTGGCTCGTTTGCGGGAGCAGGGTTATGAGGTTGAGGCTTACCCGGAAACCGAGCCTCCGCCAAAAACGCTGATCATCGAAAAGCTGCGCAGCGGGATCGATGCTCTGATCACGACGCTGCGCGACCCGATCGACGATGAAGTCTTCGCTGCCGGCAACGGTACATTGCGTGTGGTCGCGCAGATCGCGGTTGGTTTCGACAACATAGATCGAGGAGCAGCTAATCGCCACCGCATACCTTTTACAAACACCGCGGACGTTCTGACGGAAGCGACGGCCGAGTTTGCTTTCTTCATTATGGGCGCCGTCTCGCGCAGGCTCTATGCATCGGAGAGACTGGTCGAAGAGAATCGCTGGGAATCGTGGCATCCTTATCACCCCTTTCTCGGAGACGAAGTTACTGGAAAGACCGTGGCAGTGATCGGCACGGGTCGGATCGGCAAGGCTTTTGCAAAGAAGTGTATTGCCTTGGATATGGACTTGCTGCTGTACGACCCTATCTCACGAGACGAGAGGTTCGCCCAGTCTGCAGCTACCGAAATGGAGTTGAGGTATGAATCTGGGTTCTCCCCAAAACCACGATCGGCGAGCTACGTTGATTTTGATACGGCGTTGGCGCTAGCCGATTATGTAAGTCTTCACGTGCCGCTTCTGCTGCCGGCTGAATCGCGAAATCCGACTTATCACCTGATGAACGAGAATGCGTTTAAACAGATGAAGCGCACTGCTTATCTGATCAACACGTCGCGAGGACCAGTGGTTGATGAGCGCGCGCTGTTTGAGGCTCTGATCAACGAAGAGATCGCCGGGGCCGCGCTCGACGTTTACGAAAAGGAGCCTCTTCCGCTCGAAAGCCCGCTTCGGGATCCCCGGCTAAGAAGCCGACTGCGATTGTTCCACCATTTCGCCTCCGGCACGCGTGAGACTCGTCTTTCGGCTGATCCGGAAGTTGGGATGGCTGGCCGAGCGGTGCAGTCGGTCATTGATGTAATCGAAGGCCGATACGAGGGCAATCCGGCGAAGATGCCATACGTGGTGAATAAGGAGGCTTTTGGTGAAGATGTGTAAGGCTGTTATGCTGCCTCACTGCTTGAAGCGCGGATCGAGCTTCTCACGTAATCCATCGCCAATGAAGTTGAATGCCAACACCGACAAGGCGATCATCACTCCGGGAAAGATGAACAGGTGAGGAGCTGTGAACCAGAACTCGCGCGAATCGTCGATCATCTTGCCCCACGAAGGGATCGGCTCGGGAACGCCTAACCCGAGAAAGCTCATTCCTGCTTCGGCGAGTATCGCCCCCGCCATACCAAGAGAGGCCTGGACTATCAGCGGTTGAATCGAATTCGGCAGAATGTGCTTCAACAGGATTCTGACGTTGCTTGCTCCCAGTGCCCGCGCGGCAGTGACGAAATCATATTCACGGACTTTCAGAACCTGGGCTCGCATCAAACGCGCGTAACCGACCCAGCCGATCACAGAAAGGGCGACTATCAGGTTTTTCAAGCTGGGTCCCAGGAACGCGACCATCGCTATTGCAAGCAGAATCCCGGGAAACGACAGAAAGACGTTGAAAAGAAACCCCGAGACGATGCGATCGGTCCACCCGCCCGCATAACCTGAGAATGAACCAATCAGCACGCCGATGATGGATGATATCGTGACCACCGAAAGACCTACGAGCATAGAGACTCTCGCGCCGTAGATGATCCGAGCAAGTTCATCACGCCCGAGTTGATCGCGGCCCATGGGATGGGTTCGATCTGGCGAGTCCAGTCTCGAGACAAGATCTTGACTCTGGACTCGCTCCCAGGATGCGAGCAAAGGCGACAGTGCGGCCATGAGAACCAGCACCGAGGCGACGACGACGCCGAATTTAGCTACTCGATTCATAAAAATGATGCGCGATGCGTGATGTGTGGGGCGTGATGCGTAATGCTTTGGCGATGCGTTACTCAAGACCCAGAGCGTTACCGGCCTTGTTCCCATCACGCATCACGAATCACGCATACGAGTCACGCTTCCGCATCACGCATCAGTCTCGCTTCAATCCACCTTTATCCTCGGATCAAGGAACCTGTACACAATATCCGTTGCGCTATTTACCAAAACATAGGTCGCCGCGATCACAAGTATGCACCCCTGGGTAAGCTTGTAGTCGCGCTCACTTATGCTGTCCACCAGCAGGCTCCCAACTCCGGGCCACGAGAACACTCGCTCGGTGATGATTGCGCCGGCCAACAACACTCCAAACTGAAGCCCTAGAACCGTCACCACCGGGATGAGGCCGTTTTTCAAAACGTGTTTGTAAACAACCGTTCGTTCGGGCAGTCCCTTTGCGCGGGCGGTGCGCACGTAATCCTCGCCAAGCTCTTCGAGCACGCTCGAGCGGACTATGCGCGTTAGTATTGCGGACATTGCGGCGCCAAGTGTCACCGACGGAAGGATCAAATTCTCGAGACCGCCGGCGCCCGACACCGGAGTAACACCCAGATTGACTGAGAAGATTAAAACCAGCAATGGTCCCAACGCGAAGCTTGGCAGCGAAATCCCCAAAAGCGCGATGAGCGTCGACAAGCTGTCGATGAAGCTGCCGCGATGAGTCGCAGCAGTGACGCCAAGTGGAATTGAGATAAGCGTTGCAATAAACATCGCGGCAAGCGCCAGCTTGATCGTCGCGGGGTATCTCGCGCCAATACGGCTAAGCACCGGCTGTCGAGTGACGGGGTTTGTGCCCCAGTCTCCAAGCATCAGCCCGCGCCAGTAGTCGATGTATTGCGATACAAGCGGCCTGTCCAAGCCGAGCTCGGCGCGCACGGTTTGCACTTGTTCTTCGGTAGCGTTCTCGCCGACCAACTGGCGCGCGGGATCACCAGGCACAATGTGGATAAGAAGAAATACGAGTGTGACGACAGCCCATAGCACTGGAATGATAATCAGCAGGCGCCTCAAAACGGCGAATGCGAATGCTCGCATGGCGTGAATCATAACAAAGCAGCATCACCGCGCCAAACTCGGTGTGTTCATAGCATGGCCTGATTTTCGTAATGTGACGCGCGTTGGATTGAGCTGTGAACAACGCTATCTTGCAATCGTTTTGTTCTTTCCTTATTCTGTGGTTTGGCTGGATGCAATCGTGAGCCGGCGTAGCTCAGTTGGTAGAGCATCTGATTTGTAATCAGAGGGTCGGGGGTTCGAATCCCTTCGCCGGCTCCACTTTTTGAAGGTTGGTCACCCTTTCACTTACCCTTTCAAAAGTCGAGAATTAGCGAATTATGCTAATTCTCGAATTTGACAAGTCTTGGCAAACTGAACTTCATGCTTGGCAAAGGCTCACCGCAAATTGCGGAAACCATCCTCCTGGTCAGTCAGTGAATAACTTCAAAATCAGAATCCAGCCGGCGATTAGCGCGAGGGCAATCAAAAGCCCTGAGACCTTGTGGTCGATCAGCCACACCGCGCCATTCACCAGCGCGAGTTGTGCGGCGTAGAACGTTGCGAAGCTCAACGCGAGCGCCGCCAGTGATCTCAACATCACTAGTGGCCGCCGGTACTTGATCTTCATCATCGGTGCCCCTTTAGCCGGGCGGGCGCAAGGGTGCGCAGTTCGCCGCGTCGGTTTCCATATACGGGAATCCTCTTTGTATAATTCAATACACTCAGACCGCTATCTGTCGCTCGCTCGCCTTCCCGAGCTTGCGGATAACACCAAGGCTCAAGGGGCTCTTTGTGTTACAGGCTTCACTCCAGTCACCCAAGTAGACCAGAGCTTTTGGTAAGGACGGCCACTAGATAGATGTGGTAGGATGTTCCGCGCCGGGATCGTCCAACAGCATCTGTCTTCGATAGGAGGCTGAAATGCGAAAACGCATCCAAGTATTACTCGTAACGCTCATGCTTGTCGCTGGCCTGTCATTGATGTCGAAGGCCGCGTATGCGCAGCAAGAGATCGAGGGCGGCGGCCAGTGCCCAACCATTGGCTGTGAGTGCTGTAGTAACAACTACACCTTTTTCTGCCTCGGCTCTTGCACCGAAGCGGGGAATCCGGGCACATGTTTGCTAGGGGTTCGGTCCTGCTCGTGCGGCTGGCACTGCGAAAGTTCCATCTGCGTACCGCCCGGGTATTGCGGCAGTTAACAGAAGTCAGCAAAACTTTTCAGGAGGTTCGAGTATGAAGCTGAAAATCTTCACTATGTTCTCGGTGGCTGTTTTTGTTGTGGGTCTGGCCGTCACGATGAGCGGGGGGGGGAAGCAGAAACCGGCAGCGCTCACGGCTCGCGAGTCTTCGCGCTTTGTGCGTGAGGCATTACCGCCCAGAGCGTTCACGGCCACGCAAATCGAAAGCTACACTGATGCGAAAGGCAACGACACGGTGAGGCATATTCGGTACTGCGAGGTCAAAGAAGACGGTAGCTGGTCGGAAGTCTGGAAGAGCGTGGGACGCGACGGCGAGAAGGTTCTTACCGGGAATCCGGAGACGGGCCACCATACCTTTTCTAACGGCAGAGACTCAATGGTCCTCCCAACGAAAGCCGCTGACGGTGGCGCTTTCGAGCCGGCGCTCTACAGGAATAGAGAGTACCTTTCGCGCCGGGCCAAGAGCACCGAGAAGATCGCCGGGCTGGAAGCGTTCGTAGTCCGCTCCGACATCTCCGACCGTCCGGGGCTTTGGATTGAGACGGCTCACGCACCCGAAACAGGTCCGTTCAACCTAAGGCTGATCCAGCATATGCCGGACGGCTCGGAGGTTCGAATAGAGACCGTGCGAGTGGTTTTTAAGTAATCAGGCGATTTCACGTGTCTTTGCGAACCGAACAAGGCCGCCTTTCGGGGCGGCCTTGATATTTGTGGGCATTGCTTCTTTTTCAATCTCAACTGAGACGGGAAATCGTGCAATACCTCTGCCGTTAGGAAGGCTTTCCTTCGGCAGCCTCTGGCCGACGCCGATGTAGGTCGTTCATGATCTCAGCCGCCCGCCTGATCGCCGTCTCGTCCACGTTCACGTACCTGAAGGTCGTCTGCGCCTGGGTGTGACCGAGAACCCGCCCTACTCCCTGCAAGCTCATCCCTCCCTGAATCAACCTCGTCGCGGCCGTGTGCCTGCAGTCGTGGAAGTGGAAATCGAAAACCCTCGCATCCCTGCACGCGCCGGCGAACGCACGCTTGAAGGTCTCGATTCCGAAGACTCGCATCTCGAGTTTCTGCGGTCCAGCCTCCCACAACCAGGTCAGCTCCGCGTGTAAGCGATCGCTCATTGGAACCGGGCGGCGCCGGATCGTCTTCGTGTTGAGAGCCCGCACGGTGATCGTCCGCTCGTCGAGGTTCAGATCACTCCATCTGGGCGTGACGATCTCGCCGCGGCGCATACTGGTTAACCCCTTCGGAACTACGGCAGTCCAGATACGGCCCGAAACGTTGAAATTGAAGCCGTCCCTGGCGCCGCACTTTTTACAACGCTGCTCCTGTCGCGTCGTCATTGCGCCCCATTGTACTTCAACTGTCAACGCTGAAAATAAAGCAGATTTCACTCACCACCGTTTGGTCACCCTATTGATCGAAAGAACCTGCTCGCCGGTGCCCATCGCTGATCGCAGTTGACCGACCGGCACTTGTTGTTGCACGCTGTTGATTGCGGTTGAGCGCGGTTGAGCGCGGTTGACGCATGGTGACATCTGATTTGTAATCAGAGGGTCGGGGGTTCGAATCCCTTCGCCGGCTCCATCACAATTAACCCCGTTTACTTACCGCACAACAAACTCGCGGCAAGAGGCGTTAAAGGTCATCAAAAAACTGCCCGCGTGCTTGCACGCGTGGTGTGACTCCGCTACAATGACCGTTTTCAATTCGTCCGCGTAGCATAACAGGGCTATCTCCGAACGAGTTCAATTCGATATTTGAAAGTAGCCGCGGCTCAGTCACGCGGATGTGAGCCGGGCCTGGTGTAGTGCTGGGGTGGTCGAGTGGTTAATGGCACCGGGCTGTAAACCCGGCGGGCTTAGGCTCTACGAAGGTTCGAATCCTTCCCCCAGCACCATTCAGAAGTGACACGAGACAGGGGGACAGCGACCGAGATTTCGCCGCATTCGCGTCTCCCCTCCCGCGCCGAATCGTTTTCCCTGTCGACGAGTCACATCAAAACGGGCGGGCGTAGCGCAATGGTAGCGCACTAGCCTTCCAAGCTAGATGTTGCGGGTTCGAATCCCGTCGCCCGCTCCAGCTTCGCGCTGCGCGAGTGACACGCCGGCGTAGCTCAGTGGTAGAGCGCATCCTTGGTAAGGATGAGGTCATGGGTTCAATCCCCATCGCCGGCTCCAGTCGCGAACAGGATTTTGAGTCTGTCATTCGACGCAATCGGACAGACGACGTTCGGAAGTTCCTAAAGAACGACACACTGAAGTCTGTTGGATATTTCTTAGGAGAGACATGGCAAAGGAAAAATTTGACCGTTCAAAACCGCACGTGAACGTGGGAACGATCGGGCACATCGACCACGGGAAGACAACGCTGACGGCTGCAATCACAAAAGTGCTGGCTAAGCACAACCCGAAGA
>JBASRM010000649.1:0-9953 GCA_049273835.1 Blastocatellia bacterium
GCAAGGTGCTGGTTGCGCATGGGCTTGGCTATTTGGCGACGGCGAGAAACGGCTTAACCGAAGATGAGCTATTGGACTTGCTCGCGCGCGACCGGGAGTTCTACGAGGACTTCGAGGCCAATGCGCATCATGACCTGCCCAAGGCCAGAGGCCAATTCAAGGTGCCGGTCGTAGTTTGGGCGCGGTTGTATCTTGACCTGGAACCATACCTCACCGAGCGCAATGCAGACGGGACGTCGCTTCTCTCCTTTTATCACCGCCAGGTCAACGAGGCGGTGGTCGAGAATTACCTGGCGGGGACGGTCAAGCGACACCGGCATTGCAGCCTGGCTGCATACTTTGGCGAGCAGGACCTGAAATCAGAGAAGGGTGGACGGCAACTGCCGAATGTACGAAAGGTTGCCGAGCTGCCGTACCATCAGACGCACGGCGAGCTGTGGGACGACCTTGAACACTGTCTATGCGATCTTGAGTTTATCGAGGCCAAATGCGCGGCGGGACGAGCATACGATCTGGCTGCCGACTACAACGCTGCGCTTACCGCAAAGGGTTTTAAACGCGAGAGACATCCGGCGGTCGAAGAATTCGGCCGCTTCGTGCGCAGCCAGAGTCGAACGCTGGCCGCCAGACCCGGGCTTGTTTATCAGCAAGCCGCCAACGAACCAGATAGATCAAGCCCGGCGCGGAGTGCCGCCGCCAGGTGGAGGCGGGAGGCCGAAGAGCCGTGGTTGCGCTTGCTCAATAAAACTGGAAAGGGGTCCCACCACCTAATGAGGCTCGTGGGCCACAGCAGCGCCGTCGATGGATGTTCCTTCTCGCCCGACGGTCACAAAATCCTCTCGGAATCATGGGACGGCACGTTGAAGCTATGGGACGCGGGCACAGGTGAAGAGCTGGTGACGATGGGAGATACTTCGTTTCATGACCATCCAGTCGCTGCGGCCTTCGAACCTGGAGGGACGCGCATCTTATCTGCTCATTCCGAGGGAAGAGTTCGGCTGTGGGATTCAGCCAGCGGTGCGGAGTTGTCATCTGTAATTGGAAAGTGGCGCGAGGTGCTGACGTGCGGCTTTATTGAAGGGCGCGAGAGATTCATCGCGCTGTCGCGGCCGCTCGGCTGGTTTCTGAAGTTGCGGGATGCGCAAACCGGGGAGAGTTTAATCACATTGCGGAGCTTCGGACGCAAGGTGCGGATCAGCGCGCTCTCGCCGGACGGCAGTCTCATCGCTTCGGCTTCGCACAAAAGATTGAACCTGTGGAACGCGCGCAGTGGGAAAAGAGTGTTCGTGCGGGGCAGGTTCAGAGATCGGATCGAGAACTGCGGGTTTTCGGGCGACGGGACCAGAGTGTTCGCGAGCGACAAGAATGAAGCAAGGATTTGGGACACTTCGAGCGGGACCGAGCTATCGACTCTTGCCAAGGTCCGGAACATGGCGCTTTCACCCGACGGCAAGAGGGCGGTTGCATTCAAGTACTCGGAGATTGACCTCTGCTACACCGCCAACGGGAAGAAGCTTGCCGCGTTGAGGGGTCATACTGAATGGGTGCGGGCGTGCGCTTTTTCTCCTGATGGAAAGCGCTTCGTCTCAGCATCAAACGACAACACAGTGATGGTCTGGGAGGCAATGAGCCGCCCTCGGGACCGCGTTACCATCGAGCGCGAGCCCGAGGCTTTTGCAGATCCGAGTGATCTCGGGTTTCGCAAACGCATGCATACAACGCCTGCACTGGACCCCCTGTTCTGGGATGGGCTGACCGGCGGAAAGAAGCGGGCGGAGCGTCTCAGCTTCAGTAGCTACTCATACAATACTAAACTCTTCTCACCCGACTCGACACGCGTTGCCCTGATATCAAACGATGATGCCGCGCTTTGGGACGCGAGACTGGACAAGAGAATTTGCGATCTTGCAACGCGCAAGGGAAAACTGGTTTGCGCCTGCTTTTCACTGGATGGCAGGCTGCTGGTTACCGGTTCCCAAGACCATACGCTCAAGATATGGGACTCCAGGACGGGTGCAAAGCTGGGTACCCTGAGCGGGCATACATTCTGGGTGGATGATTGCGTCTTCGCTTTGGACGGGTCGCGAATCATCTCGATATCAACGGACGGCACCCGGATGTGGGACCCTGGAAGCGGCAGAGAGCTCACGAACTTCGGCGATCGGGTTCATGCGCTGTCACCAGACGGTCAGTGTGCTTTGACTTCTGCGTACGAGTACAATAGCAGCTCAGATCGAGAAACAGTTTCCGAACAAGTCGCGAGAACGCTGATACGAGTTAAGATCTGCGATCTTGTGAGCGGAAGAGTCATCACGAGCTTTCCTGAGCCGTGGGGTGAAATCGAGGAGGCGGCGTTCTCACCCGATGGAAAATGGATTCTAGCGGCCTGCAGAGATGAACCTGTGACGCTTCGAGACGCCTCCACCGGACGAGTTCTTTCCGAGTACCCGACCAGTTGCGAGCAAGTACAATGGGCTCCGGACGGCAAGCGGTTCCTCGCGGTATCAAGGAACAGCAGCGATCTGTTCCAGGTAGAGAACCTGAGTCCCGGACCGCTGATCGTGACGGCTTGGGTTGACCCCTCCACTGGGAGTTGCGCTGCTGGATGTCCGGTCTGCCGAAGATGGCCGGAGGTTGCCGTTGCGGATGCCGGTTGCGAGACTGAATGTTCGCATTGTCACCAGAGTCTCCTGCTCAACCGGTTTTTGATTCGCGCGGACTGGCAATCGGTCGCGGCGGCGTGGCAGACAACGAATCCTAAGAAATTGACGAGGAGTGCTCGATCGTAGTGGCCGCAGATCGTGTGGTTCGAGTTTCGAACAGGAGCAACCACGTTGGAAATCTATCCCGGAGCTATTCATTTGAGATCTTACTTGCAGATTCATGAACAAAAAGCGCTGGTGCAACGCTGCATCAAAATCGGCAGCCAACCGGCCGGATTCTACACTCCAACGGTTCGCGGCGGAGCACAAATGCGAATTCATATGGTCTGTCTCGGCCGGCACTGGAATGCCAAGACGTACAAATACGAAGCGACGCGATCTGATTATGACGGGCTGCCGGTTCAGGAACTTCCTGACGATCTCAAGAATCTCGCTCGGCGAATTGCAAACGTAGCGGCGATGGACATCGAGCCGGACGTCTGCATATTGAACGCCTACAGCGGCGCCGGGCGACTCGGACTGCATCAGGATAAGGAAGAGCGCGCGGAAACGATCGAAGCAGGCATTCCGGTTGTCTCTATATCTTTGGGAGACTGTGCGAAATTCTTGATCGGCGGGACGAAGCGGAAAGATACGTTGCGGAGGATCATACTAGAATCCGGCGACGCGTTGGTGATGGGCGGCCCGAGCAGACTTCGGTTCCATGGAGTATCCGGAATAATCGAAGGAAGCGCACCGAAAGCACTCGGCATCCAAGGTAGGTACAATCTCACTTTTCGGCAGTACTGACCCGAGCCCGCAATACCGCGATCAGGGATACCGAGGACATCGAGTTGAGTTGAAGAGCCGTTTCTGATATGACACGCCAATCTCAGATCCGAAGACTGACAAAAGGAAACGATGGCCTTGAGAGCGCTGAGATTTATTGCAAGTCACGGCATCCCGGACCCGGAACGCGGAGAATTGAGCGAGGAGCTGATCCGCAAATTTGCCGGCAGGCGTCTGCAAGCCCAACCTACAGCCTACGTTGTGTCTAACAACGAGCTACCCGGCTTGCTCAGACTCGAAGGTCTGGTAATCGATCGAGGACGCAAGCACGAAGCCAAGCCGTTGGCGAAGCTCATGCTTGGGCACACCAAAATTCCGTTCATCAACGGGAGTTATGAATCGCCGGGACAACTTGTCAGAAGTGTGCGAACGCTGCTCGAGAACGCCTTCAACAAAGATGATCACAACATCTACATAATCGGAACAACCGAAAGAATTCTGGAGGAATTGTGGGAGAAGGCGCAGTCGGGGGGGCAAGCGGTTTCAAAAAGGCGGCCGAAGATTGCTAACGCTGAAAAGTTAGAGGGATTACTTTCCAACCAACTGCTGTTGCAGCTTCTCCCTCGCCGCGAGATACCGAAGGATTTCAATCAAACTTTTATCGGGCGGTCAGTCGAGGTTGAATTAGTCCGCCAGCTCGTTATGCGCGCCGCTTCGAGCGATGACCCGGTGCTGGTGCTCGGCGATACCGGGACGGGTAAAGAAGTCATTGCTCGCTCGATTCATAAGTATAGCGCGCGCGCTTCGGAGAAGTTTGTGCCGGTCAACTGCGGGGCGATCCCGAGCGAGTTACTCGAGTCGGAGCTCTTCGGGCACAAGCGTTACACCTTTACCGACGCCAAGTTCGACAAGAAAGGTCTGTGGGAGATAACCGGGAACGGTACGCTGTTCCTTGACGAAATCGGCGATCTTGCTCTAGTCCATCAAGTGAAGATTCTCCGTGCGCTTGAAGAGAACAAGATCAGACCGATCGGCGAGGCCAAGGAGATCAAAGTCAACGCCCGAGTGATCGCGGCAACAAACCGCGACTTATTCTCGATGGTAAAAGGGGGGCAGTTTCGCGACGATCTTTATTACCGTCTGCGCGCGCTGCTGATTCGAACGCCGGTGCTTCGTGATCATTTAGAAGACGTACCGATGCTGGCCCGATCGTTTTGGAAGAAAATCGCTCGCGACGAAAACGCCCTTTTGCCGGACGACATAGTCGCCGAGTTGCAATCGTATCAGTGGCCGGGGAATGCCAGAGAATTAAAGGCGGTGCTGATGAGTCTCCACGCGTTGTTCGGCAGGGACGATCTGGACGCAGCGCGGTTGAGGGCTGTTTTTCAGATCCAGGGCCAGGCGGCTTCAGAGAGTCCGGAGGCCGCGGCGAAAAATGAAATGATCACCCATCGGGTTGACTGCCTTCGGCACCTGCGGCGAGTCGATGAGGTGCTCCGGGCGTGTGCGGTTTCAGTCAAACCGTTGATTGAAAAAGGTCAGACCGACTCGGGAGCGGGTCCCCGCTTGAATACCTTGCTGCGAGCCCGGCTTGGAGAACTTGAAGTCCTGAGTCTGAATCCACTGCTGTTTCATACAATGATGACGTTTGACGTGGTAGATGGTGTCAAAGAGAAGCTCTCTTATTTCTGCGGATTGTTGGAGGGCGATGACAGGATCGCGGTTGGCTATTGGAAGGACGAGGTTGGCCGAGAGCTCAAGCTCGCCCTCACGGGGATTTTCCAGGAGGCCGAGCGTCTGGAAGCTAATGTTTTCTAGGATTTGCAAGGCTGAAGCCGCTCCGCTCGATGCCGAAGTGCCGACGGCAGAAGCGTGACTGAAAAAGACTATTGACTTGAAAACGCTTATCTATAGAATTGCAGCCACCCGGTTAGCTCCTTTGATTCAAGCAGCACGTTCTAATGTAGTCAGATTGTCCCCACTAAACAGGCCCCGGCCCTTCCGCCTCCGGTAGAATCGCATCATTCAAACTTGCCCTCGGCTGTATTCGCCCTGGTAGGGGGAATGTTCCTTGCAGATTCCTTGTGGCGATCCAGAAGTCGGAATGCTCAAGGTAGTGAACAACTTGAATGCGGATCTACGCGCGGGATGGCTAAGGACTATTCAATGAAATCCCACTTGAGCGATGTAAGTCCCTTGGTAGTGAGCGAGCCCTAGGTATCTAAGGAGACACTGTGAGAAACAAAGCAACCTCAACCGCCGCGCGCCGCAAGGCGGAGACTAAGCCGAGTCGGCTTCATTTAGTGGGAAACAGCGATTCTGAGGTCGATTTTGCTGAGTCGGATGAAAACATCGGCGAGAACAACGAGTCCGGTCAACACAACGAACATGAAGTAGAACGCGAAGCGGAAACCGAACTGCTGGCGCAAGAAATGGCCAGCACTGAAGACCTGGTGGGGATTTACCTTCGCGAGATGGGGGTGACGCCTATGTTGACGCGAGAAGGCGAAGCCGTACTTGCACTGAGAATCGAGCGGGGCTGCCGCCGAACTGCGAAGGCTATCTCGCGCCAGCCAATCTGCGTAGAGGAGATCATCGCTATCGGTGAACGGTTGAAACGCGGCGAACTACATATTCGCGAGGTCATAAATTTTCGTGACCAGGAAGACATTACCGAAGCCGGCATTCAGGAGTGCCTCGTTTCTACCCTCGAGTCGGTCGCCGAGATCGCCGCCGAGCATAAGCTCGCTCTCAAGCTCCGAGCGCGAATTCTGAAGGAACCGAAGCGTTCGAAGAGGCTTCCACGACTCCGGCGAAAGCTTGGCCGGAAGCGAGTCCAAGTGAGCCGACAGTGCGGCGCCCTCGACCTTACCTCAACGCAACGTGAGCACCTAACCGCACTCATTCGCAATGTGGTGGGACAGGCCCGAGATGCAAAAGCTACAATACACCGGTTGATAAAAGCGCTTGAACGCAAAAGAAGCGGCAGCTCGAAGCAAATCGAGCTCAAGCGTGAATTGCGCAAGGCCAATCGTCACCTGGTGGAACTCGAAGATCGCTGGCGGGTCAGTGCGAGTGAGCTCGAACGGGGGCTTGCGCGAGTCAACGCCGGAGACGCCGAAGCGGGCCACGCTCGCGATGAGATGGTCAGATCGAACCTACGTTTGGTAGTGTCGATTGCCAAGAAGTACACAAACCGCGGGCTGCAATTTCTCGACTTGATACAGGAAGGCAATGTGGGTTTGATGCGGGCAGTCGATAAATTCGACTGGCGGCGCGGGTGCAAGTTTTCGACCTATGGCACCTGGTGGATTCGGCAGGCAATAACTCGCGCGATAATGGAGCAGTCGCACACTATCCGCATTCCGGTTCACATGGTGGAAACGATAAACAAACAGGTTCAGGCTTGCCGCGCGCTGGAGCAAGAGCTTGGACGCGCTCCTACGGCCGAGGATATCTCCAAGAGGCTTGACGTGCCCGAGGCCAGAGTGCGCAAGGTGCTGGAGGTTGTCCAAGAACCCATTTCGCTGGAAACTCCAGTCGGGTCGGACGAAGAGGTTAGCCTGGGCGAGTTGATCGAAGACAAGTCAGTCGCCGGATTCAGCGAGGAATTAATAAATTCAGACTTGCGGGATGCGCTGCACGATGCGCTTAAGCATTTGACGCCGCGTGAAGAGAAAGTCTTGAAAATGCGCTTCGGGCTTGGCAATGCGGGCCGCGAGCACACCCTGGACGAGGTGGGGAGTCACTTTGGTGTCACCCGCGAAAGAGTGCGGCAGATCGAAGCGAAAGCTCTGTTTAAGCTTCAGCACCCCTCACGGTCCAGCAAGCTGAAAACTTTTGCCGGCCCGAACCTCGCGCCGCCACAGTTGACATTCAAGGGCCAACCACCAAATCGGTTTTCAAACTCTGCGAACGCCCGAAGTGCTTCATGAGTGCGACAGAAACTGATTGTTCGCCGGCTGAGTCGGCGGGGTCCTTTCAATACGCGTTCGACTCTGCTTTGTGATAAATGGCGGTCCCGGTTATTCTTTGGGGACCGCCTCAATCAACCACCTGCGAGCCTGGATTCCTTATTTGCGCTCGGTGCTGGAATGGTGCGGTCACCAGCGAGCGAATCCCTGTGATCGAAGACCTTTCAACTCGAGAGTAACGCCCGGCTTCCACGATTTGCTGTGGAACGCCGCGTTCACCGTACCCGCGTCCCAGTTGCTTGAAGGGCCGGTTCGTTTCTGGCACGATCAGCTCTTCTGCAAACCGGCATTTCACGGAGGTCGCGTCGCATGGCATCAGGACTATTCATACTGGACCAGAACCAAGCCGATGGCGCATCTTTCGTGTTGGATCGCGCTGACGATTCAACGCAGGAAAACGGCTGGGTGCATTGAAGAGATCAAACTCAGGTTGAAGCCTGAGAGCTTGTATGATTTCACGCGAAATGAAAGTCTCACTTTTTATCACATGTTTAGTCGATCAGTTCTTTCCTGAGGTGGGTGTAAGTGTGGTCAGCGTGCTCCGGAAACTCGGGGTGCAGGTCGACTTTCCTCGGGCGCAGACCTGCTGCGGGCAGCCGGCATTCAACGCCGGTTACACCGGAGACGCTCGCGATCTGGCAAAACGGTTCATCACGCTGTTCGAGAAGAGCGAATACGTTGTTGCCCCGTCGGGATCTTGCATCAGCATGGTTAGGGTGTTTTACCCGGAGCTCTTCAAGGAGGATCCGGAGTGGAGCAAGCGCGCGGAGGCGCTGGCTTCGCGAACGTTTGAGTTCACAGAATTTCTCGTCAATGTGCTCGGAGTTGAGGACATCGGCGCAGGTTATCGAGGCAAGGTTGCGCTTCATCAATCCTGCCACCTTCTCCGTGAACTGAAGGTCCGAACCGAGCCGCAGCGACTGTTAAATGCTGTTAAAGGAATTCGGATGGTGGAGTTGGAGCGCGCCGAAACGTGTTGTGGATTTGGGGGGTTATTCTCGATCAAGTATCCACATATCTCGGGCGGAATACTCCAGGACAAGATCGACAGCATAGCAAAGAGTGGCGCCGATGTAGTGGTGGCGAGCGATGTCGGCTGCTTGATGCACATTGCCGGGGGACTCAGCAGGCAGAATGTTGGGACAAGAACTATGCACATAGCGGAACTGCTTGCGAAAAATGAGGGGTGATGCGGCGCGTGATGCATCACGCATCACGATTTATTGGTGTTATGAACGTCAAAACCGAAGGCTTCCTTCAGGACTCGACCAAAGCGGTTCAGAATAAGGTGCTGCAATCCCGTTTGCGTGTGCTCACCAGCTTCACGATCAAGCGCAACGCCGCGTTTGCTGGGTTGCAGGACGCGGAAGGCTTGCGTGATCGTGCTCGCGCTATCAAAGAAAATGCGATCGCCAACCTGGCGGACAATCTTGTCAAGCTTGAAGAAAACGTTGTGCGGCTTGGCGGAACGGTGCATTGGGCGCGAACCGGGGAAGAGGCGTGCGAGATCGTTCTCAAGCTCGCCCGCGAAAATAGTGTGACCCGGGTCGTCAAAAGCAAATCGATGGTGACTGAAGAGATTGAGCTTAACGAGTCGCTCGAGGATGCCGGAATCGATGCAGTAGAGACCGACCTCGGCGAGTACATTGTCCAGCTTGCCCACGAGAAGCCGTCTCACATCCTCGCTCCCGCCGTGCACAAGTCAAAAGAAGACATCTCGGATCTGTTTGCCGCCCAGCTTGGCGCTGCTGGTCTGAGGGAAGCCGAGGAGATGACGGTTGTAGCACGCAAGCGCCTGCGGGAGAAGTTCTGTACGGCGGAGATGGGAATTACCGGCGCAAACTTCGCGGTTGCCGAGACCGGCACAATCGTGCTGGTCGAGAACGAAGGTAACATTAGGCTGAGCACCACACTGCCGCGCATTCACGTCGCAGTGATGGGGATAGAAAAAGTGATTCCGTCGCTCGACGATCTGGCGGTTTTTTTGAAGATACTCGCTCGAAGCGCGAGCGGTCAGAAGATGTCCAGTTACGTGTCGTTGATCACTGGAGCGCGCAGAACAGGCGAGGCCGACGGCGCCCAACAGTTTCATTTGATATTTCTGGATAACGGCCGCACCCAAATACTTGCCGATGCAGACCTCCGGGAGGCGTTGTACTGCATTCGTTGTGGAGCGTGCCTGAACGTGTGTCCGGTCTATCAAAAGATCGGCGGTCACGCTTACGGCTCGGTGTACTCGGGGCCGATCGGCGCAATTTTGACGCCGGCGTTTGCCGGATTGGAGAAGTCGAGCGATTTGCCGTTTGCGTCCACGTTATGCGGCGCCTGCCGCGAAATTTGTCCGGTGAGAATCGACATCCCGCGATTGTTGTTGAAGCTCAGGAGCGACTGGGCTTCAGGTCGCAGCCGGAATGCCGGGCCGCCTGTGCGCGAGAAGATCGCGATAAAATTGTGGGCATTCGCAATGCGCCACGCTCTTATTTACCAAGTGGTCTTTAAGATCGCGGCGCTTTTACAGAGACCGATGCTGAAGGATGGCAAACAAGCG
>JBASRM010000653.1:0-18759 GCA_049273835.1 Blastocatellia bacterium
AAATACACCGTCCTTCATTCATCACTTATCATCCATAACTCATCGTTCGAAATCTGTGGCGGAGAGGGTGGGATTCGAACCCACGGTACCCTTGCGGGTGCAACGGTTTTCGAGACCGCCCGATTCAACCACTCTCGCACCTCTCCGCATGTTGTTGAGAATTGCGTCTTTCGCGAAAAAAGGATTGTAGCATCCGCCGACATTCGTCCTCAAGGATGCCTCCTTCCACGCTGATCTGATGATTCAAAAAATCGGTACTGCAAATACCAAAATGAGTGTCCACCGCGCCGGCTTTGAGATCCTTTGCACCGTACGCGAGCCTCTCGATTCGCGCGTGCACCAGGGCGCCGGCACACATCGCGCAGGGCTCGATTGTCGAGTACAGCACGGCTCCGATGAGCCGATAGTTGCCGGTGGTTTGAGCAGCATTTCGAAGGGCCAGTATTTCCGCGTGTGCGGTCGGGTCACTCGCGCGGATCACGCAATTCCGGCCGCGCCCGATGATTGTGTCGCCGCGCACCACGATCGCCCCGACTGGAACCTCACCATCCTCGCGAGCCGCTTCGGCTTCGATTAGCGCTTGCCGCATAAACTCTTCATCGCGAGGTTCCATGTAGTATTTTCCCACTTCGAGGAAACGCGAATGTTACTGGTCACTCTGAGGGGTGTCAAGAAACTGCTATTGTCATGCTTTGTCACGTCCTCCGTCCGCGCCAAGGAATTGAATCAACCCATTGCATTGCCAGGAGTCGCAGTGCAGAATCAACATCTCGAAGCTGGTATTCGAAGCGCTTTCACATTTGCAGACGGATCATGATTCTAAGAACCAACAGCGGACCGATTTACTACGAGATTGCCGGCGCGGGGTCGCCTCTTGTTTTTATCAGCGGTTGGGCGATGTCGTGTGAATGCTGGCGGCCCGCGGTCGCGATGCTCAAGCACAGACACCGCTGTTTGATTTACGATTCACGCGGCGTTGGGCGGTCGCAGCCTTCTTCGATCAACGCGGGGTTCACAATCGAAGACCACGCCGATGACCTGCATTCGGTTGTTGAAGCCGCGCAGATGTTCGATGCCGTACTCGTGGCGCACGAGACTGGCTCGCTCATCTCCGCGCTCAACGCCCGGCGTCATCCCCAGGATATGCGATCGCTGATAGTCGTCAGCCCGCGCGCGGGGATGTCGCAGGACGACGTCAAGAATCTGGCGGTGTTTACCCCTGCTTCGCTCGCGTTGCGCGAGCTTGCTCAGTTTCCGATACTGCGAAACGTCGTCGCAAGAAGATTCCGCCGCGCGCCTAAAGCGTACCGTGACACGCTCTTCAGCGACTTTGCGGAGTTGAGCCCGCGCGCCGCATATGAAACCGCACTCTCTGCATCGAGCGGGGAGGCTTTGGTGGTTTTGGAGAATCTGATCGAACGCACCGGTTCTCGGGTCCTGTTCGTCTGTGGAGAGAAGGACAAGAAGGGGGCGGCAGAAGCTCGAAGACTGTTTTCGCTGGCGAGGTCCGGGAAGCTGGCAACGCTGCGCGACTGCGGATTTCTGCCCATGCTAGAATACCGCCGGCAATTCGTTAAGCTGGTCGAAGAATTCGTCTCCAGTGACCGCCCGGCGGCGAATGCTAGAGCGATTTTGAAGAGATGATCCCTCAGGCTCGAGTGACACGATGGAAGCAGAGTCGACCGCCGCTCAACAAGTCTCAAACCGAATCGAATCTTCGACTGCGCAGCCTTCGAAGAAGCTTGCAGTGTTTGCGCTTGTCGGACTGTTCGCCGTATTCGTGGCCAGCGCGCTTTTCAACCCGCCGGCGGGCGAGTATTTCACCATCTGCGGCTTTAAGAACTTCACCGGTCTGCCGTGTCCCGGTTGTGGTCTGACGCATTCTTTCTGTGCGGTGGCAAAAGGCGATTTTACTAACTCGTTCGCATTCAACCTGCTCGGGCCGCCGCTGTTTCTGGGGTTGGTTTTGCTTTGGATTAGATCAGCGTTCGTTTTGTCGAACAGGAGCAGCGTAGTTGCAGGATTCGACCGGATGGCGGAACGGTTCAACCTGGTGCGAGCCTTCGCAATCGCGTTTGTGGTGTACGGAACCGCGCGGATCGTTTACCTGCTTGCTTATCATCCGCTGGCTTACAACGACAGTCCACTATCGAGACTAATCGCCCGCCTGATTCATTGAACCTTCAGCTTAGAGCAATCCCATCCGCTGCAACACCGATTCCGGCCACAGCTCCAGCATCAGTCCGAAAGGATCGCGGATCATCATTCGGTCTTCGTTGAGATCGATTACTTCGATCTTATACTCGGTCAGCCGTCGCCCCAGCGACGCGAGGTCGTCATCTTCGATAGTGAAAGCAATGTGATCGATCTCTCGTTGACCGTGTTCCTGTTGTCGCTTCAGGAATCCGATTCTGAATCTGTCGCCGATCTTCAAGTAGGTGGCATCGATTTGAAAGCCCCGATCTTCGGCTTCCGGGATAGTGCCGGTCGAGGGAACATCCGCTCGGCGCGAGGCGTCCCGGCGCAGGTATACGCGGGCGCCAAAAACAATCACGTAAAAACGTTCCGCAAGCTCGAGGTCATCGCATGGGACCTCGATGTGGTGGAACGCGCTGTGCCTGATCATTGGATTCATTGAATGCTCAAAAAAAGCGCGAGCCTGCCGCAACGGTGCTCGTCTATCTGTTATTTTGCGCGGGTTAACGCTTCCGCTGTTCGCTTCGATATATGCGTTGGATTTCCGAATCGTGCAGTCGATCGCGGTCCGCGTGGCGTTCCTCTTCCTCGCTGACTCCGCTTGCCCGTCGAAGCAGGTTCAAGGCTCGGTCTCGAACCTGCTTTATCTCTTTGCGACCGTCTTCAAATTCAATCTCGACTGCGGCAGATTCATTCGCACCCAGAACCCGCGTTACGCTGCCGTAGAGAATTCCGGAAGGCATCGCATAGCTCACTTCATCGCCCTTTTTGAAATCCGTTCGATGACCTTTGTTCATGTTCGCTCCAATTTGCTCTTTAGATCGGCGCAGTTTTCGCCGCCTCGATGAAAGCCCGCGCGTTTTCGACCGGGGTCATCGGAAGAATACCATGACCCAGATTCAAAATATGACGGCGGCCGCCACCCTCGCGAATGAGCTGGCGAGCCTTGGTGGTGATAATTTCGGGAGTCGAAAGTAACACGCAGGGGTCGAGATTCCCTTGAAGGACTGGACGCGGACCGACGCGAGCACGGGCGTCTTCGAGATTCACGCGCCAATCGATGCTCAGTACGTCGGCTCCGCACGTGGCCATCTGCTCCAGAAAAGTCCCACTGCCGTTGATGTATAAGATCGAGGGCGCAGCTTTTCTGTCCAGTGAGTCGAAGATTCTTTGTTCATAGGGTAATGCAAATTCCGCGTAGTCTCGCGGAGAGAGTTCGCCGGCCCAAGAATCGAATAACTGAATCACCTGGGCGCCGGCTTCGATCTGCGCATTCAGGTAAAGAATAATCGTGCTGGCGATTTTGTCGAGCAGTTTATGAAGCGTGGAGGGATCGGCGTACATGAGTCGCTTCACCTGCGCGTAGTTCTTAGAACCGCCGCCTTCGATCATGTATGCGGCAAGCGTCCACGGCGCGCCTGCGAACCCAATCAGGGGAACAGCGCCGTCAAGCTCGCGCCTGAGCGTGCGGATGATCTCCATCACAAAGCCCGTCTTCTCGATTGGGTCAGGGACGACCAGCCGATCGATCTGGGCGTTTGAACGAATTGGATCTGGGAGCTCCGGGCCCTTCTGTTCGGTAAGTCTTACTTCCTGACCCATTGCTTCCACCGGAATCAATATGTCGCTGAACATAATCACCGCATCTACGCCGAGAATGCGATAGGGTTGAAGCGAAACTTCGGCCGCAAGTTCAGGAGTTTTGCACAGCGTCAGGAAATCAGTATCTGCGCGCACGGCTCGATACTCGGGCAGATAACGGCCTGCCTGGCGCATCATCCAAACAGGAGTCCTTTCGACTGCGTCGCCGCGCGCAGCACGGATCAGTAGATCGTTTGTCATCAGATGTCTTTCAAAAAAGCAGACTTGGGTCCTTGCAGCTCTCGCCGGAATTGATCGCGAATGATTCTAACAACGGCCCGTTGGCCGCTCAAGATTTTATCGGATGATGACTCGGTAGCTTCGCGGCGGAGAGGGGAACCTTTCGGGGGGCGGAGCCCGTCGGCAGGGCGGCTTCAGAGGTCATTGCGGCTACGCCGCCCGCTGTGCCGATGGGCTCCGCCCTCGGGAACCCTCGTTCGGCCACCCATTGCGGCTACGCCGCCCCCTGTGCCGATGGGCTCCGCCCTCGGGAACCCTCGTTCGGCCACCCAGCGGCTACGCCGCCCCCTGTGCCGATGGGCTCCGCCCTCGGTAAACCTCGTTCGGCCACCCAGCGGCTACGCCGCCCACTGTGCCGATGGGCTCCGCCCTCGGGAACCCTCGTTCGGCCACCCAGCGGCTACGCCGCCCTCTGTGCCGATGGGCTCCCCCCTCGGGAGACCTCCTCTCACCCCCAGCGGCTACGCCGCCCACTGTGCCGATGGGCTCCGCCCTCGGTAACCTCGTTCGGCCCCCCAGCGGCTACGCCGCCCTCTGTGCCGAATGGGCTCCGCCCTCGGGAACCCTCGTTCGGCCACCCATTGCGGCTACGCCGCCCTCTGTGCCGATGGGCTCCGCCCTCGGGAACCCTCGTTCGGCCCCCCAGCGGCTACGCCGCTCCTGACTTTCCGAATCATCTACTCACGAATGGGCTATCGATCTCATAAAATCGCCACTCGAGGTTCGCCGCACGGGAAATCCCAATGCGCTTGCTCGTGGCGATCGCCGGCGTCGTCTTTCGCGCTTTGACTTTGATGCCTCGCCCAATACGCTGTCCGTTGTTGCTCAGATCGATTCCAAACGCTTCGCAAAGACGGCCTGGCCCGCTGGCGAGCTTCCGGATATCGCCGGTGCCGCGCCTAGCCTGCATCAGCTCCAGGCCTCGCGTGGGCTCAACAGCTCGAATGAGCACCGCGCCCGGACCCTCACGATCGGTCGTGAAATTCAAACAGTAGTACATCCCGTAGATGAAGTAGACATAGACGTGGCCGTAGGTGTGCTGCATCACAGCCGACTGCCTAGGGCGCATTACCGAATGAGAAGCAGCGTCGATCGTGTAGGCTTCAGTCTCGACGATGCGCCCTTCGCACTCTCCCACGACCAACATCGATCCGATTAGATCACGCGCTACGATCAGCGTCTCGCGAGCGAAGAATTCTGAGTTAAGGTAGGCCATGATGATGAGCGGCGTTTGACTTTCTCTGTCCGGCGGCGCATTGACGAGCCTCCGCTTCGGGTCGAGGATTCTAACGAACCGCTATTACATTGCGCCACTTTGAGGGGAGCGGAGTTAAGGAATCCGCTGGGGCTTTTTTCTTTTGCCGCGACTCGCGCCTATGCTATAAAGGTTCCGGCGAACAGCAGTCGTAATGGACAGTCACCCTTCAAACTTTATGTTACGCAGCGGAGACGATTCGGATGCAGGCGCAACGGCTAAATCTAATGCTGGACTCCGTCGGCCGTCTCGCGCGCCGGGGCGCGATGTCGAACGCCGCCAACCTTCTGACCAAGCTTCGTCCCGTTGACATCGCTCAGATCCTCGACCAACTCCCCCAACGCGACAGCGAGATAGTATTCGAAGCATTTGTCCGCCACGACCTCAGCAAAGCGGCCGAAGCGCTCTCTGAAATGGAGACGGGCCGCTCGGTAGCTTTGTTAAAGACGCTCAATCGCGAAGATGTTTCGCGGCTGCTTCAAGAGCTTCCTTCAGACGACGCAACGCTTATCGTATCCGAGCTGCCCGAGGAGTTGCGCGACGAGTTTCTCGACGCTATGAAGCTCGAGCACTCGAGTGTTGTCAACGAGCTGCTCGGATTTCCGGACGAGACCGCCGGGCGAATGATGACGCCCGAGTACTTTGCGTTGGACGAAGATGTCACGGTTTCGGAAGCCATCACCGAATTACAGCGGCGCTCCGAAGAATTCGAGATGGCGTTTTATCTGTACGTGGTCGATTCGCGGAATCATCTGCTTGGCGTGGTCAGTTTGCGCCAGCTTCTGTTGAATCCGCCTTCGACGCCGCTCCGGAAGATCATGATTGGCGATGCGATCAAGGTCACAACCGATACCGATCAGGAGGAAGTTGCGCGGATAGTCGCAACCTACAACCTGCTGGCGGTCCCGGTGGTCGACGAAGAGAACAAGCTTGTAGGAATCATCACCGTGGACGACGTTTTGGATGTGATGCGCGAGGAGGCGACAGAAGATATTTACGCGCTTGCCGGCGTTGAGGCCGATGATCGCGCGCTCGGTTCGGCGACAAACTCGGCGCGCCGGAGGCTTCCATGGCTTTTGCTGTCGCTTGGAGCAGCGCTGATTGCGGTGGCAATCGTCCAGTATTACGTCACTACGATCGAAAGCTCGATATGGCTGGCGGTTTTGATACCGGTTGTCGCAACGATGGGAAGCAATGCGGCTACCCAAACGATGACCGTGGTCGTGCGGGGGATCGGCCTGGGCGAAGTCGGCTGGGAAACTGGTCTGAGGGTTGTCACCAAAGAGGCGCTGGTCGGGTTGATTAACGGGTTGATAATCGGCGCCAGCGTGTGCGTGATCATCGCTATCTGGTTTGGCGCGAAGCTTGGCTCGATGCGATTGGGTCTAAAGTTCGGCGGCATTCTTGGGGTGACGATGGTGCTGAGCCTTGTCGTGGCCGGGGCGTTGGGTACGCTCATTCCGGTTCTCCTCAAGCGCTTCCGAGTAGACCCGGCGCTTGCATCATCAATGTTCGTAGTCACCTTTACAGATGTGATCACTTTCTTTTTTTACCTCGGCATCGCGACCCTGCTTCTCAGTCACTTCAAGATCTAGACGGCTACTGACGATGACATAAGTCTTCAGCGGGATTCCCAGCAGTGTCGGGGATCTCGGAACGCCACACCTCGCCAGCGGTGGGGATCACGTTAAAACCTACAACACCTAGCCCGAGTAGCCGATGCCCACGCGCGCCAGCGGTGGGTCGGTCACGTTAGAACCTACATGCCTGAGGCGAACCCGGGATGCCCACACGCGCCAGCGGTGGGTCGGTCACGCTAAAACCTACAACACCTAGCCCGCCTCGAGATGCCCACACGCGCCAGCGGTGGGTCGGGTCACGTTAGAACCTACAACACCTAGCCCGAGTAGCCGATGCCCACGCGCGCCAGCGGTGGGTCGGTCACGCTAAAACCTACAACACCTAGCCCGCCTCGAGATGCCCACACGCGGCAGCGGTGGGTCGGTCACGCTAAAACCTACAACACCTAGCCCGCCTCGAGATGCCCACACGCGCCAGCGGTGGGTCGGTCACGTTCCAACCTATCATAACGCCATTACTTAAGCGGGTTCATAGGCTGGAACGTGAGACTCACGCCTGGCGGCTGTGAGCAACTTCGATCACCGCGGCAGCCTTGTAGGCTGGAACGTGAGACTCTCACGCCCGGCGCGGTGAGCATCTTCGATCACCGCGGCGGCTTTGTAGGCTGGAACGTGAGACTCTCACGCCTGACGGCTGTGAGCATCTTTGATCCATCGCGGCGGCTTTGTAGGCTGGAACGTGAGACTCACGCCTGGCGGCTGTGAGCATCTTCGATAATCGCGGCGGCTTTGTAGGCTGGAACGTGAGACTCTCACGCCTGGCGGCTGTGAGCATCTTCGATCCCGCGGGGGCCTTGTAGGCTGGACCGTGATACTCTCACGCCTGGCGGCTGTGAGCATCTTCGATCATCGCGGCGGCTTTGTAGGCTGGAACGTGAGACTCTCACGCCTGACGGCGGTGAGCATCTTTGATCCATCGCGGCGGCTTTGCAGGCTGAAACGTGAGACTCTCACGCCCGGCGCGGTGAGCATCTTCGATCACCGCGGCGGCTTTGTAGGGCTGGACGTGAACTCTCACGCCTGACGGCTGTGAGCTATTTTGATGGGTGGTGCGCGCGAGGACGTAATTATAAGATTGCACCCACGAGGATCCCGATGTCTGAACCGGAAGCACACGATCCCGATAACCAGCGGCTTTTTTCGTTGCGCCGCATAAAAACGCTGATCGGCGGAGCGCTCGCCGCTGTAGTGATCGGCCTCCTGTTTGTGAATACCTTCACATACTTTCAATATGGCGGCACGATGTTCGATCGCTACTTCGAGAAGAAACCAAAGAAGAGTCCCGCGGCTGGAAAGCTGGCGTTTGACAAGGGAACGAAGTATTACATTGGAATCATCCGCGGCGAAGGCTTCTCCTCGAAGCGAGAGAATGTGTATTACATCGAGCAGGCCGGCGGGACGATGATCGAAGTGTCGAAGGACAACGTTGAGGTGCGCGAGCCTGAAAAGCTGAACAACTAACTCCCAGGACGAGGTTCGGATTGGCAAAGGACAACAACGGGCAACAAGATCGAAGTGCGAGAGACGGAAAAACCGGACACCCGGGACAATGATTGGGGTGCCCAAGGAAAACGTTGAGGTGCGCGACGCTGAAAGGCGGACAAATGATCCACCAGACTCCAGCGTGTTGTGCTTGTGACTCCTGATTGTCTTTAGTAATATGGCGCGTCTAGATGAGCCTCTGATTGGAAATCGCTGTCAGAAAAGGGGGAAAAACGAATGAGCAGTCAGCCGCCGTATGGTAATCCAGGTGGTTCACAAGGGTATCAGGGAGGGGGCTATCCACCGCCGGGTGGAGGGTATCCGCCGCCGGGTCCGCCCACCGGCAAGACTAAAGTATTGAACCTCGACTACAACGTAGCTGCGCTGCTGAGCTACCTTCCGATCTGCTGCATCAACCTCATCACGTCGATCATTTGGCTTGCAAGCGAGCCGCGAGAAAATCGCTTCTTGCGCTTCCACGCGCTTCAAAGCCTGTTCCTGACTGGCGTGGCGATCGTCGTCTGGATAGTGTTCATGTTTCTAGGCGTAGGCATCGCGTTCTCACCATCCGACGCAGTCGGCGCGGCCGGAAGCGGATTTCTATCCCTGATCCAACTCCTGGTGTGGCTGATCCTGCTTATCGTTCACATAATCTGCATGGTGAAGGCATATCAGGGCCAGATGTGGAAGCTCCCGGTGATCGGCGATCTCGCCGAGAAGAGCGCCTGAAGGCACTCGACAATTCTTCGGCCCACCTTCGACGAACAAGTCGAGGGTGGGCCGCGTTATGTGGCGATCGATATCTTAGTCTCGTCGATTCGTGTCCTGATCGTAGGGCAGGGGCAGTTGTTCCGGCGCTTGCGGCGTGATGCTAACCATAGCCGGTTCACGCTTGCCGTGCCTGATCGCGGTCAACATCTCCTCAGACGCACTGAACAGGCCACTCTTCCAGAGCACCAGAGTGGAAAGAATCAACGCTGCGGTTGCTGCAGCGCCGCCTTCTGGCCCGTAGCTCCCGCCTGATATCCATGACGGCGCGCCGATGCTGCCTCTTAGCCACGAAAGTTGACTCAGTGTCGTGAACCCGCTGACCGGCAGGCCAAAGATAAACACCATCGCGAAATTCCACGAATAGTGAAGCGCCGTAGCCAGCCAGAGACTACGCGTCATCAAGTACGCCAGGCCAAGCCATACCCCTGCCAACATCGTATTGATCGTCGAAAACGCCGATACGTTTGGATTCGAGACGTGCGCCAGCCCGAAGAAAAGCGATGTGATGGCGATCGCTCTTGCCCCGCCAATATTGTGCACCATTGCCTGAAAAGGGAAGCCACGAAAGATCAACTCCTCGGTCGCGCCTGAAATAAGAAAGAACAGCGCGACGATGATGAGTCCGCTGACGAGGCCGAGATTTCTCGTTTGCAAGTCGAAGCTCACGGCGCCGGCAACCGCCGCGATGCCCACGGCGATAGCGAGGGACGCGGCTCCCATTAACGACCCAACCCCGAAATCCCGCATCGAGTCTCGATGAAACCGGAACCCCACCGACCCGAGGCTTCGACGTTCCAGCACCCTCGCGCACGCGGCGGATGCGACCACCGCCGCCGCCAGGTTTCTCAGGCTGCTAACACCCAGATTTATCAGCGCGCGCGGATCGAGTGCTTCTGAGTCAGAGGGCTCGGTAAGAAGGAAATCAAGCGAAGGAAACAACGTTGCGAACGCCCTGGTCAAACCGGTCAGCAGCGCGGCGGATAGAATAAACAAAATAACGAAAGAGAATACGCGCCAACCGCTGCGCAGCTCGCCTTCGCCGTTAAAGAGAATGTACCGGGCGACGTCAAGCGGGTCGCTCATAGGCAGCGACTCTATCGGCGGCTCGAAGGGGTGTCAACCGGTGCGCCGAAGACGAGTATCGCGAGCTCTGAAGATGAGTTTATTAGACGAGTTCGTCAGACGAGTATCGTCGTAAGACTTGCCAAGACGCTTGAGTCGACGCAGGCGAAATCACTTGACGGCAGGTCGCTCTTCCTTCACTCCAACGTCCTTTGCCGCTACGTAACCGCGTTTGGTTTTTACCACCAGCCGATCATCTCCGTGCTGTACCGGCCCAGCAAGGTCTAGCTTCAGCTTACGAAAGCCGCCGTCACGTTTCCTGTTGGTCGATACAAAACCAAGTGTGTAACGCGTGCGAAGGTGATCGATCAGATTGTTGAATGTATGATCGAGGTTCTCCGGCTTATCGGTCAGGACTTCGCCTCCAGTTTCTTCGGCGATCTTTTTGAGGCTGGAACTCTTCGCTTTGAATAAGCCTCCGATCCCGGCTGCCGCGATCATCACACCGTTCTCCATCCGCTGTCCCGCTGTCTTCGGTATGATTCCGCACACGACCGTGCCCGACTCCAGCACGGCCATTCGCGCCTCGTCGGCTGAGGGACCCGCGCAATCGAAGAAGGTCGTTATCCCTGTGATCACAATCAAGACCCTGCGACCATCGGGGTTCCCGGCTCTGTTCATATAGTCTGAAGCTTCAAGCAGAGCTCGGCTGAAGCAATGCTCGGCCTCCTCGTCATGAGGGGGTAGGTGATCGAGGCCGTCGAGGATCCGTTCTTTACCGCGACCGAAACCCGTGATTAGCTCGGTGGTATTGGCAAAGGACATGAGTGCCACTTCGTCTTGCGGTCTGAGACGTTGAAGCGCTTCCAGTGTAGCGTGCTTCACCTTCTCGCTGAACGGATCGAGGCATCCACCCCGATCGATCATTAGGATCACTGAGAGCGGGAGTGTGTCCTGACTGAAGTGAGTAATTTGTTGTCTGACTCCGTCTTCGGCAAGTACAAAGTCTTCCTTTTTCAGATTGCCCGCGACTCTCCCCGTCTTCTGCTGAAGCACCTGTGCGTCGAGCACTACAAGGTCAACCGCCAGGCGGATATTGTCGTTTGCGACACGCGGCGATTCCGATACTACCTGCTGCACGATTGCGGTTTTTTGGAGCGAGCTCTCCGCTTTGGGTTGGATCCGTTCAACCCTGGCGTCATCGCGCTTCGGCTCGTTTATGCTCCCGTTTTTTCCCCGAACGGGAACGTTGTTTGGCGACTGGGCGGGTACGGTCAGCAACCCGGTCAAGACCAGCACCACGGACGACGAGAGCGCAACTATTCTATGAGACGACATAGGCGACTCCTTGCAAGCGGTAATGATTGAATAACGAATGAGCGGTCAGCATCGGGTGCAACACTGTTGACGCCGCTGTTGTCTGGTGGCACCGACCAGGCGGAGGAAAGAGCGAGGAGGATGAAGCAGATGGGGTGTCTTAGTCTGAGTTCGCTTTTTTCGTCCGCCCAGTCCGTGCCACCAAACTGTTGCTTAATGATTGATGGGTGATCAAGAGCTCACCCATCACAACTTCAGGGTCTTCTGCGTTGCTCCTGCGGTTGCTGGCGTTCCTGGCGCTGTTCTTTTTCTTGATGGCGTTCTTGCCGCGTCTGGCTATCGGGGCTCGGACGCTCCGGTCGAGGCTCCGCTCTCGGCGCCGAGGCGCCTTTATCGTGAGATCTCGCCGGTTCTTCGGCTCGAGATCGCTGTCGCGCATCTTCATTCGGCCGCGCTTCACTCGCTGGAGGTCTTCTTTCACGCGAGCGCGTTTCGTTTTCCCGCTGGGGCTGCCGAGACGGGGTGCTTTCCGTTGGAGGCGGGGTCACAGAAGCATCAGGCCGTCGATGCCGCCTTTCAGCTCGAGTCTCATTTCCGCTTTCAGCATTCTGTGGCGGTTTTTCTTCGGCCGAATCTCCCTGCCGGGCCCGCCGGCGCTCGCGCTTCGAGTCGCCGCTCTCTTCTTTCTCCGTTGGCGTAGGTAGCGGAACGCGAATCTTTCGCGGCTGTCGCTCGCCGCCGGAATCGGAACCGGGTTGCGAGTCCGCGGCTGGCGTCGAGGGTCTCGGTCTTCGCTCAGGCCGTTCTGAGCCCCGCTCTTGCGATGCCGGGTCCTGCGTGACGGCTGCGGGGTTGCGCGGCGAAATCAGACGGCGTTCGCGAGGAGCCCCAGCCCGTGCCGTTGAATCGGCGTTCGGGTTGCGAGTGACAACGGGACGCCTGACGATCTCACCTGGAGGCACGGCTATTCGACGCAAGCGTCTGCGGTCGTCGTCGCCGAACGCGGGAGCGGCAGCTATGGGTGTCGGGTTGATCTCGGGTAACCCGGGGCGCGCGCCTTTGTTAATCGAGTCCGATATCTCGCGACCGGGCGCTACCGGGCGCACACGTATTCGATCTCCGCGGGTGAATCCCTCAACCGGGAGAATTGTGACTCCCGGCCGCTGTTGAGGAGGGCGAATGCCAGGCCTTCGATCGTCTGGTCTTCTCGACCCGTCTCGTGGAGTCGGGTATTGCACGCGGCCGTGGTCTCCTCCGCGACGGGAGTCGGGTCTGCGCCAACGTTCGCCGGGCGCGAGTGGATACCAACCAACATAGTTGCCATGAGGAGTCGGGCTGTTGAAGAAGTACACCAGCGCAGGCCGCCAGTGGTAGTCTCTATAACCATTGCCGCGATAAGGCGAGCCGAAGCCGGGTATCCACGCCCAGCCAAGCCCGGACAGATAAGACCATCGGCCGTAGTGATAAGGGGCCCACCCCCAGGGCTCGCTCGAAAGCCAGGTCCAGCCGGCAGCCGGTATCCAAAGCCATTGACCCGATCGATACGGCGCCCAGTCGGAACCTACTCGCGGGATCCAGCATTGGCCGTAGGAGGAATAGCTCGTCCATGTCCCGTAGCTTGAAAGATCGCTAACTCCGTAAAAGTCATTGTAGTTCGTCTCGTGGGTGGTAACGGAGTCGGGTGCAAGGTCGGTGTTAGATCGGGCGATTGTTGTGTCTCGATCGTAGCTCCATTGGTCCCAGTCATCTCGTGTTGTGTCTGCGGCCAACTCAAGTCTCCCGCCAGTGTTGGTGTCTACGATCAAACGGTGACCTTCTCGAACTGTGAAGCTTCCCTGCTCAGTCGATACCTCGGCCTCACCACGGCGAACAATCAGTTCCGCATTCTTCTCACCGCGGACTTCGACTCGATAGAGCCCGTCTTGCTGAACCACTAGTGCTGAATTGGGAGTGTCTATCTCAAGGCGATTGAAGACCGATGAGAGGCGTTCGATACGAATAATCGCTGTGCCTTCAGTGACCTCGAACTGGGCGGCAGAGTCCGACAATTCCGTAATCGTTAGCTCGGTGCTCTGCGATAGCCTGATGTAATTGCCTCGGGCCAGTTGAACCTCAGCACGCGCTCCGGAGCCGGTATAGATCTGATCGCCCGCAAGCAGCGGCAGGTTCTCGACGGCCGGAGCCCATTCGGTTACACCTGCGCGCAGAAACGAAACGTCCCCATCCACAAAGCTCAGCCGCGCGACTCGGGAAACTGGTGCTGTGTCGTCCGCATCAACCGGTCCCTCCTCGGGCGGGGTGGTTTGCGCGAACGTCGTTGCAGAGATGAACAGGATTGTAGCGAGCAAGCAGGGCGCGAGGATTGTGAGGACATTGCGCTTCATAAGTTATTCCTCTCAAAGACTCTTTTGTGTTCCACTGACGCGGGCGGCGATTCCGGGGCAACCTCTGTGCCTAAGCGAATCGAAGTGATGCTGGTTGCGCAAGTTGTTCAAGCCAAGGCGAGATTGACAATCGACGATGAGTTTTATGATACCTGGTTCGTGAAAACTTATTGGGTGGGTACACCAATTAGTGTAGGTGTCGTTTGATAAGGGTGAACTAGTGGGTTGTAGCAAGCCGCGCTGGCGAGCAACGCCAGCCTGTACGAGGGCTGCTGAGAACTAACTCATCGCCGCGAAGCCACCATAGGCGCCAAGGAACCAAGCTCACAACTATCGCAATGAGTGACATCGTGTCATTGAGTCTTGGTGGCGCCCTGCCCTCACGGCTGAGGGGTGGACCGATACCCGGGGCGAGCACGGACCTCAACGCCTTTTCGCGCCAGCCCTATCTTGATCTTGCGATACTTCCCATCGCGAATCTTATTTGTTGGGTAGTAGCCGATCAAGTACTGATTGCGCAACTCGTCGGCAATGGCCGCGAAGGCCGCGCGAGTGTCGGCAAAATTGTCTGCCATGTACACTCTCCCGCCGGTGCGTGATGTGATTGTTTGCAGAAAGGAATCGGCTTCACCGTAAAGCTTGTCCAACGTCGCGGTTATTTGGTCCGGCGGATCGACGCTGGGCATTCTTTGCGTCCTGGTGTTCGTACCATTAGGGTCATAGATCACCGGCGGCGTCGGCCGTTGACCAATTTCGATTCGCGGGGCATTAGGTTTTGGGATACCGGTTGGTGTCGGGTCCGGCCCGCCAAAGTCCGGCGGCAGCGGTATCCGACCATCGATGTCAAATGGGGTCTTGCTCTTCGGGTGTTCGATTTCTTGCCGCCGCGCTTCGGCCTCGATCCACCACCTCGTATCGAACCGCACAACATAAATCACCGCGCCGATTTCTTCAGCCAGTTTGGTAACGCCTTCTGATGATGCGTCGATGCTTCGCATGTCAACTCCGTCGCTAAAAAGAACGACCGCGCGACGGCCTTCGATGTCTTTCAATTGATTCAGCGCGAGCGCCACCGCTTCGTAGAGCAGCTTACCGAAACCGGATTCCGTAGCGGTGATGGCCTTCGCCAGCTCTTCAGGATCCCGGGAAAAATCCGTCAGTCGGCGCACCTCATTGTCGAATGAGACCGCCATCATCTGGTCGCCCGGCCTGAGCTGACTTGCAAAACTCACTGCTGCGCTCTGAATAGCCTTGAGTCTGTCCTGCGCGCTGTTAGACGTGTCCAGCACAAGCACCGCGCTGAAGGGCTGCTTCACCGCGGCGAAGAGACTGACGTCCTGCCGCTTGCCGTCCTCTGAAACCGTGAAATCATCGCGCGTGAGGTCTGTTATGAACTTTCCGCTGCGGTCTGTGACTATTACGGGCACCTGCACCAGCGTCGCGTTCAACCGGAGCGTGTCCTCCTCAGCACTCTTCTTCTGGGGTTCCTGGTAGGTCCCGCGCGGAACGGCGAGCACCTCCGTAAGGATCAAGACTACCGCGCAGATTATTGACGATCGGGTAATAAGTTTCTTCATTGATGCACAAAAGCTGCTCTGTTTTGTGAACGTGACCCCGGAGGATTATTGCAGGGGTAGAAATGAGAATCCAGCGGGTTGTAAGAAAGCCTTGCTTGCGAGTAAAGGCCGGCCAGTTCGGCCGTCCTACTTGCCGTCCCTCTCTGCCCAATGATTACGCCTGGCAAGCAGCTTCCAGTCCGTTTTACTTCTTGGCAATCGCTTCGACGAGTGCGTCGATCAGAGCATTGACGGTGTACACCTCCGGCTGAATGATTTTCTCAAGCCCATACTCGGCGGCAGTCTGGGCAGTGACCGGTCCGATGCACGCCACCAGGGTGTGCCGGAGGAGGGCCGACAAGTCTTCCAACTCGACGAGAGCGGCGAAGTTAGAAACTGTCGAGGAACTTGTAAAAGTAATGGCGTCGATTGAACCCTCCTCGAAGAATCGCACAATGCTTTTCTGGTCAATCCGAGGCTTGATGGTTTGATATGTCTCCACCGCATCCACCTGGGCGTCCAATTTGCGCAAACCAACCGGCAAGGTGTCTCTCCCGACTCGCGCGCGTGGAAGGAGGAACCGCAGACCCCGAATGTTTTCCTCGCCCCCGACATGATCGGCGATAGCCTTCAGCGCACCTTCCGCCTTCGAGTCCCTCGCGACAACGTGTGTCACTGCGCCCGCCAAATCGAGAGCACGCGCGGTTCCCGGACCTATTGCGCAGATGACCCGCCCGGCAAGCCGTTGCAGGCCATCCGAGTGTTTCTCGAGTAAGCGGTGTAAGAAAAACTCCACGCCGTTCGCGCTTGTGAACACAATCCAGTCGTAGTCCTGAAGTCTCTCAATCGAGGCATCCACCTGCTCCCAGCTGGACGGTGGTACAACCTCTATAGTTGGATAGTGGATGACACTCGCACCAATCGACTCGAGTCGGGCGGTCATTTCCGCAGATTGGCTGCGCGCTCGGGTTACCATTATTGTCCTGCCGTGCAGAAGTGCGGCAGATAGCGGCCCTGGTCGCTGAGGTTGGTCACTTTCATTCTTCATGTTCGACCCGCGGGGTAAATAAACGGCGGTCTTGTAAAGGCAAGTAGATTATACGGTTACGGTTTCAGCCGCGCAAGAATTGAACGTGGCTTGCCGCTAAATGTGGAAACAGTAGTAGTTCGCTTGTTCATAGGTCCTTCGGGCAGATGCTCTAGCGGCCATCCGGCATAAGGTCTTCTCTTTCTTGAGTTATATCCGAAAAGTGACCCTTCTACTAGCAAAACAAGGTTTTTGATCGTTTCGGTCGGTCCAAGAGCAGAGGTATTTTCTTGACTTGCCGGTAAATTATTGATATAAAACAAGCCATAAACTAGCGTCAGTGCAGGATTTAAATGGTGCTGGTTCATTCTCAACTCCAAGGAGACCGATGAGTAGCCTTATCAGCAAAGCGACGAAGAGGCGCTTGTCTGCGTCTCAAAAGGTCCGTGCGACAAAAGGCAAGAAGTCTCCTTCGAGAAAACCTAAGCGTCCAGGCAGAATAACGGCGGCGCCAAAAGCCAAAAAAACTCAATCCGCTAAGAAGATTGCGGTAGTCAAAAAGGTCAAACGCGCAACATCAGCTAAAAAAAGGGCTATCAGCGTTAGAAGCAGGGCGAAGGCTGCGCGGAAAAAGAAAAGCGTAAAGGTATCTTCTTCCAAGGTGAAAAAGGCGAACGTTGCCAAGCGGCCTGCCCGCAAGATGGCAACTGCTGCTAAATCGCACGTTAAAAAAGCGTCAAAAGCCCAGTCCCGCAAAGCAGTTCTAGCCAGAAGAAGAGCGCTAGCTCCGAAACCACTTCCGCAGTTGCCCAAGAAGCCGCCTTCCCCCGGCACTTTGGCGGCGGTGCGTACTTTCGAGCAAGCATTGAAGCTGTTCAACCGGCATGACTTCTCGGCGGCGAAGGCAGCCTTCGAGACCCTGCTCGCAAAATTTCCAGAACAAGCTGAGATTGTGGCGCGAGTCCGCACCTATCTGGCAATTTGCGACCAACGGCTTGCCCGTGTACCTTCGGTTCCGCGCAACGCAGATGCTCTTTACAACCAGGGAGTGTTCGAACTAAACAAGGGTAATATCACTGAAGCGATCGAGCTGTTCGAAAAGGCGCTCAAAGTTGAACCGCGCGCCGATCACGTCCACTACTCTCTCGCCGCTGCTTATGCCCGCCTGAATGAAACTACCAAAGCTCTCGAGGCTCTGCGCCGCGCGATTGGCATTCGTCCAGTCCAACGCTCGCACGCAAGGCGCGACCTTGATTTTGTAGGCCTTCGAAGCAATGAAGATTTCCAACAGCTAACCGGGTTTGGGTTCGATCTTATCGATGAATAACCGATAAGGCGGTTCGCAAGTTGTTTTCATCTATGCGAGAAAAAGATTCAGGATTGAGAATTGTGTCTATCGGTGGGGGCACCGGTCTTTCATCATTGTTGTCCGGCCTTAAGTCCTACGTGGGGAAGGAGTCGACGTCGCGTCTCGAGAGCAGTTGGATCGAAACACTCACCGCGGTTGTCACGGTTACCGATGACGGCGGCAGCTCGGGCAGGCTTCGCGAAGAATTCCAGATACTTCCGCCGGGGGATATTCGCAACTGCATGGCCGCGCTCGCCGAAGACGAGCACTTGCTGACGAGACTCTTTCAGTATCGCTTCGAGTCCGGGGGCGATCTCTCGGGTCATAGCTTTGGCAACCTGTTCCTGGCGGCACTCGCGGGAGTAACAGGTGATTTTCTTGAAGCTGTAAAAGTCAGCAGCGAGGTGCTGGCAATAAAAGGCAGGATATTTCCTTCTACGGTTCAGGACGTCTCGCTGGTGGCCGAGCTTGACGACGGCCGCGTGATTGAGGGCGAGACCAACATCGTTGAGTCCCGCTCGCGAATCAAACGATTGAGCTTGTCTAGTGAGTGTTGCCGGCCATTGCCGGAAACCCTTGACGCGATTAAGGAAGCCGACATTATTACGATCGGCCCCGGCTCACTTTACACTTCTATCGTTCCGAATCTGTTGGTCGATGGAATCGTGGACGCGATGCGCGAGTCGACCGCTATGAAGGTGTACGTTTGCAACATAATGACACAACCCGGAGAGACGGAAGGCTTTGATCTCAAAGATCACTTGAGGGTGTTGTTCGAATATAGCCCTAACCTCGATATTGACTGCGTGATTGTCAACAACGCTCAGATCGGTGCACAAC
>JBASRM010000666.1:0-4072 GCA_049273835.1 Blastocatellia bacterium
GCAAGGTAACGCTCGGCTTCTTTCCGGCCACGATGGATATTTCCAGCGACGGCGGGCTGCTCTACGTCGTAAATTTCAATCTCCACGGTGATATGGTTCCATCCTCGGTTTCGATAGTCGCCACCGAACAGATGATAGAAGTCGCCCGCGTTCCGACTTGCACGATGCCTCACGGCTCGCGCATTAACCCGCAAGGCACCAGGCAGTATTCAGCTTGCATGATGAACGACATGTTGGTCGAGATCGATACCAACAGCCTCAAGGTTTCTCGCCACTTCGTCGTGACCAAAGGGAAAGAGAGTGGAATGAATGGCTCGCCGGCCTCGCACGCGATGACCGAACCTTCTACTCACGACGCGGGTGGTCATGGAATGGAGCCACCCAAACCCGGTGATATTTCTTGCTCGCCCACCTGGGCGCAACCATCGGCCGACGGAAGGTTCGTTTTTGTCGCTTGCAACAAGTCAGACGAGATCGTAGAGATCGACGCCACGAACTGGAAAGTTACCCGGAGAATCGCCGCCCGGCCCGGCGTTTACAATCTCGCGGTTACCAGGGATGGCAAGCTCATCGCAACCAACAAGCGGGATCAGTCCGTCTCAATCTACGAGTTGAAGACAGGACGCGAGCTTGCGCGGATTCCCACAAAACGCCGCGTTATCCACGGAGCAGTTGTCTCCCCCGATAACCGCTACGCATTCATCTCGGTCGAGGGTGTGGGATCGGAACCGGGAACGGTGGAAGTGATAGACTTGGATTCTCTGAAAACGGTCGCGACCGTGGACCTGCCTGAACAAGCGGCCGGCATTGATTTCTTCAAGATGGAACCCGCCAGGTGAAATTGTACCGTCGTCCCTCGGCGGACGCGCCTCTTGGCGATTATGACGTCTCTCATTTAAGAAGGCGTCCCGCGGAGGGGAGCCGTTACAGGTTCAACAGCTTCATCGCAACAACTATTATCTTCTTAATCGCCGGGCGCAGTCGTGGAACCCTTCTGCTTAGGCTTTCCTATCTTAACGATCCAAATTCCCGAGTTGATATCGTTGAAGAAGATCAAATCGCCGTGCGGCTGAGCTCCCCAGGTAAATGGCAAATTAGATCTGAACCCGGACGGGTCCCCAGTCCAAAGCCGCCCAATCTCCCGACCTTGCCTGTAAAGGTCTCCTCGTAGCTCACCCGAAACATCGACGACCCGGGCGCCACCCGAGTAGTAGCCCATACTCAACACGTCGTCCTTGACCCAAATGTTATGCGCGCCACCTTCGGGTACGGTGTAGTTCGCGACTTCTCTTGGATGATTGATGTCACTGACATCTACGACGTGAACGATTCCGCGCACCGGTATCCGGTTCCTCGACTGTATATCGAAAATCGCCGGAAAGACCTCATCGCCGACAAAAACGTAGTTCTTGTAGCGAAAGACCGCGTGCGCGCCTGCGAGCCAACCATCGCCGTACAGCTCGTGGTAATTCATTCGATATTGGCTGACTAACTGAGGCTTTTCGGGACTGCCGCCCTTGATGCCGCTACCAACATCCAGGATCACCAGGCCGTCTCTCCAATAAGCCAGATAAGCCAGTCCGTCTTTGACCTGAACGTCGTGAAGATATCGTCCGCCCGTCGTCTCTTCGCCATCGGCGGAGGTTATCTTTCTCACCAACGAATTCTCAACCTGCCAGCGCGCGACTTCCTTTGGGTTCTTTATGTCCTTAAAATCGATCACCCGCATCGAGCCGGTTGCGTCATCGGTCAGGTAAACATAGTGGCTATCGATGAACGCGCTATGCACCCCGCCGGTTACTGTCGCTGTGTAGTCTGAAATGACTTTCGGGTGCGCGGGGTCGGAGGTATCGAGGAATGCGATTCCGTTCTTGCGGCTTGACGCGCCCTCACGGGTGAGCACCGCGATCTTGCCGTCAGGCGTGGTGCTTACGTCGTTGGTGTGCCGGGCATCAACCTTGACCGTATCGGTCAGCTTGGGGTGAGCCGGATCCGAGATGTCGTAAACCATCAGCTTGTCGGATACCGTCGATACATAAGCGAAATTGCCGATGATCCATTGTTCCGCCGTCTGCACGTCTTTGAGTTGTGCACGCCCAATTACTTCCAAATCGCGCTCCGAGTTTCGAGCTGTGACGATCACTGAAGCCAGGGCCTGGCGATCGCCGGCAGATGCGCTGATGATATAGGCGCCCGGTTTTTCAGCGACGAATCCGCCGTCGGCGTCAATAACCGCGCCGTCACCGCCAACGGCCCAGCGCACCTCGCAACTATTACTTGCCTTGCCTGCCACATCGATGGCGCTGGTGGAGAAGCGAACCACATCTCCAGTCCGGGCCTTCGCGGACCTCGGCTCAATGGCAACAGACTTGATTGGATTTGCGCTCACCTCAACCGACATTGTCGCGCTGACCCGTTCACAGACCGCGGTAATATTCGCTTTGCCCGGCTTTAATCCGATAACAAGTCCGGCGGCATCTACGGAGGCGATCGACGGATTATCGGAGGACCAGGTGATTCCGACATCCGCTCGAGGATTACCCATCGCAGTGCGAGCGACCGCGTTTGACCTCAACGCGCCACCCACGACGACCTGGCTGATTGACGGCAGATCGATTCCGGTCACCGGCGCAGGTTTGACTTTGATTCGCACCGAAGTGACCTTGCCCGCGATCACTGCGCCCACTTGAGCTTCGCCGGGGTTGTAGAACGAAATGTTTCCAGAACTGTCGGCGCTGACCACATCGAACGGGGCGGCAAACCAGGTCGCCGGCTTAACGTCGATGGTGTTGCCGGACGCGTCTTTGGCTACAGCGGTCAATTTCAACTGCTGGCCGACCTCAGCTTCTGCCACATGGGGTGTGAACTCGACGGTTTTAACAGGCGTCGCCTGTTGCCGTGCGAACGCGGCGGTACCGATCATGGCGATAACACAAAGAACCTTTATCTTCACGCAGACACCTCCGGGGATTTCATCAAGTTTTGTGGATTCTATTCTCTGAACGGAGCCTATGCAATCGCCAGCGTAGTTTTTGGTTCGAATTCCGAAGCAAAAGGTAACCCCACGGAGTTCTAACCATTGAATCTGCTGACATCTATAGACAGGCAACTCCTCTGGAGTTGGTACGTCAGCAAAGGGGGTTGGTGTTGACGGCCGTTGCTGATTGGGATACTCTCGCGCCGCCCTAAAAGGTGAATTCAAAAATCTCTCCCAAATAAGGAGGCCGAAAATGCGTAGCTTTCTGTTTCTCGCGTTCTTTGCCGTAGCGGCTCCGATGGCTCTTGCACAAGACCCCGTCAGTGTAGATGCCAAGCACTACAAGGTAATGCTCGAAAATGACCAGGTTCGAGTTCTGAGGATACATTACAACCCGAAAGAGAAATCAGTGATGCATGAACACCCGGCATCTGTCGTGGTTTTCCTGAACACCAGCAAGGCCAAGTTCACTCTCCCCGATGGCAGCACGACGATCGACGGCGGCGGCAAGGCGGGCTCGGTCAGGTTTACCGACGCGGGCAAGCACCTGCCCGAGAACATCGGCGCCACGCCGGTTGAAGCGGTGCTGGTCGAGTTAAAAGGCAAATCGGGAATGAGCTCAGCCGTGGCTCTTGATCCTGTGAAGATTGATCCCACGCGTCACAAGGTCGAGGTAGAGAATGATCGAGTGCGAGTGCTCAGGGTCAAGCTCAAGGCTCGCGATAAGACCAAGCAGCACGAGCATCCTAACGGCGTGGCGATTTACCTGACTGACACAAGTGCGAAATTCACGCTGGCGGATGGAAAGACCAGAGAAGGCGGCGGGAAGCGAGGAGAGGCGACCTGGGCGGCAGCGGAAAAGCACTCCGTTAATAACATGAGTACCAAGCCTGCGGAGATTATTCTTGTCGAGTTGAAATAGGCCTAGAACTAGCGTGACAAAAGTCAACGAAGGGAGAAGCAAGGCGGAGCCAAGTCCGCCCTCCTTAGAAGGGGCATGTTTATAGACGCAAGCCGGAGCCAGGTCCGCCCTCCGCTAGGAGGGCCATGTTTATAGACGCAAGCCGGAGCCGTCCGCCCTCCGCTAGGAGGGCC
>JBASRM010000669.1:0-2897 GCA_049273835.1 Blastocatellia bacterium
GACTTGAATCTCGTTGTTCAGGTAGCGATGGGTCTGGCCCTGCTGGTTGGAATGTCCCTCGCCAAACGCAAAAAGTTTCGCGAGCATAAGTACTGTCAGTCATCGGTGATGTTGCTAAACCTGCTGATGATTTTTCTGATTATGGCTCCGTCGTTTCATAAGCAACTCCAGCCTCAGGTGCCCGGCGGACTGAAAGAGGCCTACTACCTGGTGCCTTACGTCCATGCGACGCTGGGCACGATAGCCGAACTTCTCGGTCTGTACATTGTTTTGGTGGCGGGTACTAAAATGATTCCGCGAAAGCTTCGCTTCAAGAGATACAAACCCTGGATGCGCACCGAGCTGGCGCTGTGGTGGTTGGTAGTGTTGATCGGTATCGCCACCTATTGCCTCTGGTACGTGGGCCCTGCTTCGAAACCGGCGGCCGTTTCAACGGTTGCGCCTCCCTCAATTGAAGCACCCGAGAAGGTGGCGGTGAGAATTTCAAATTTCCGATTCGAACCGCAAGAACTAGTCATTAAGGCCGGAACGATCGTCGAATGGACGGACGAACAGGGGCGCCATACCGTGGAGGCAGACGATGGGTCATTCAAATCAGACACGCTTACGGCTCAAGGGAGATTCGAACACAAGTTCACAACGCCCGGCGTGTATCATTACTACTGCACTTTTCACGGCGACAAACACGGCCAGGATATGGCTGGAGTGATAACTGTTACGCCAGGCGATAAGTAACGAAATCAACGCAAGGAGAAACTCATGCGAAGACTCTCATTGATCATCTCGCTAGCAGCGATAGCTGTTGTATGCGGCGACGTTTCCTCGGCGCCGCGAAAAGTCACAAGGAACCGGTCGGCTAATGCGCCGGCGGCCGTCTCACCCCAGGCAAAGGCCACGGTCAAGATAAGCAGTTTCAAGTTTGAACCGAAAGTCCTGACCGTAGCCCGCGGGACCACTGTCGAATGGATCAATGACGGCGGACGTCACTCGGTGGTAGCCGACGACGGCTCGTTTAAATCAGAAGCTCTCAAGCAAGGTGACAAGTTCGAACATAAGTTTGATAAGGCCGGGACCTTTCCCTACCACTGCGAGTTTCACGGTGAGAAAGGTGGCAAGGACATGGCGGATAAGGTTGTAGTGCGAGCGAAGTAGTTCAACCCTGCTGCTCAGCTTGTCGTGAGTTGCGAGAGAATTGCCACCAAGTAACGACGTCACCAATATCCACAGAGGCTTTCTTCGTGCGACTTTCGGCCTTCGTTGTCTGGGTGGCGGCGCGAGCTGCTGGTTAGAGCAAAACGCTTTTGCACCACTACCGGTTCGGCGCTCGCTTCCGCGCGTGCAAGATAATCGTGTAAGCTGTCGCCACACAGTGAAACCAACCGCAGAAGTGGTCATCATCGGCGGCGGGTGCATGGGCGCCAGTGTCGCCTACTACCTCACTCGCAATGGTGTGCGCGACGTCGTCCTGCTGGAGCGCGAGCCGATGTTGGGTGCGGGCTCAACGGGACGCAACGCGGGCGGAGTCCGACATCAGTTCTCGAACCCGGCCAACGTCAGGCTATCAATCGAATCAATCCGGTTGTTTGAACACTTCGCCGATGAAGTTGGCTACGAAGCCGACTTTCATCAGGACGGGTATCTCTTCCTTCTATCAACCTTACAAGACTTGAGCGACTTTGGCCGTAACGTTGAGATGCAGCGAGGCCTGGGCGTCGACGTCGGGCTGGTCTCTCCGGATGAAGCTCGCCGTCTCGCGCCCGGAATTGATGTCGACGGCGTCATCGGTGCAACCTTCTGCGCGCGCGACGGCATCGCCGATCCGAACGGCGTGACAATGGGCTTCGCTAAAGCCGCCCAAGCCGCGGGCGCGGAAATCAATCGTGAGACCGAGGTAACCGGCATCAGCCAGCAAGCCGGTCGGGTCGCGACAGTTGAGACGACACGAGGAAGGATATCCACACACATTATCGTCAACGCCGCCGGGCCGCACGCGCGAGACATTGGCAAGATGGTTGGGATCGAAGTGCCGGTGCTGCCTTATCGCCGTCATATTTTCATCACTGAACCGATCGAGCCGGGGCGAGTCCCCGCGTCGAGAATAATGGTGATTGATTTCGCGACGACGTTCTATTTTCATCGCGAAGGCGCCGGGATTTTGTTCGGCATGTCCGACCCGGACGAGCCTTCGAGTTACAACACAACCGTCAGTTGGGACTTCCTCGAAAAGGTCACGCAGGTGGCGACAAAACGCTTGCCGCGGTTGGCGGAGTCCGGTATTGCGCACGGGTGGGCAGGGCTTTATGAAATGACGCCCGATGCGATGCCAATCATCGGCCCGGCGCCCGATTTGGATGGGGTTTTCTTACTCGCGGGATTCAGCGGACACGGCTTTCAGCATTCGCCGGCGGCGGGTCGCATCCTGGCGGAGATGATCATTGACGGCAAGGCTGGAGACTTCGACGCGAACCCGTTTTCCCTCGAGCGCTTCTCACAAGGAGTGCCCGAGCGTGAGAGTAATATCGTTTAATTTTTGAATCTGGTGTTGCTGAGAGATCAACCCAGGTTGACTCGTCCCTCACCTTCCAGTGCGGTGGCTGAGGGCAGCTTCCACCCGCCAGGCAACCACCGCCAGAAGTGCTCCCGCCAGCAGGTCAATGATGTAGTGTTGGTTTAAGACAACCGTAGCGGTCCACATCGCGGCCGCGTACAGCGCTATGCTTGCTAATGCAAGCCGGCTCTTCTTGAAGGGAAAGAGAAGCAACATCAACACAGGATAGGCGCCGTGCAACGATGGTACGGCGGCGAACCACTGCGAAGCATTTCGGATCATCCCCTGGATCAATGCGCCGTGCATCGCGGCTGACATGTTGGCCTGACCTACGAGTTCCGGGGTTGGT
>JBASRM010000677.1:0-11513 GCA_049273835.1 Blastocatellia bacterium
GCCGCCGCTGGTGATTCGGCAGCATTTGAGAAGCTTTATGAGCAGCATCATAGACGCGTCTTCTCGCTTTGTTTGAGAATGCTGGGGCACGGTTCGCAGGCGGAAGATCTCACTCAGGAGGTCTTCCTGCAAGTTTTCAAAAAGATCGGGAGCTTTCGCGGCGATTCAGCCTTCACCACCTGGCTTCATCGGCTAACTGTAAACCAGGTGCTGATGCATTTTCGAAGACGCGGGGTCAAGCTGGAGCACACGAGTGAAGAAGGCGACTTTACTAATGTTGTCGAAACCCCGCTGCAGAGCACGCGAAGAATTTCGATGGTAGATAAGCTTGCGCTTGAAAAGGCCATTTCGCAATTGCCCCCCGGCTATCGGACGGTGTTCGTGCTGCACGATGTAGAAGGCTACGAGCACGAGGAAATCTCAGGCTTGCTGGCGGTGAGCATCGGTACCTCGAAATCGCAGCTTCACAAAGCGCGTATGCGGCTTCGCGAGCTTTTGACCAAGCGGTGACCGCGTTTGCGATTACATCTATTCTTGAAAATCGGGTAGGACTAATGGTTTGTAACCAGTGTCAGGAACTTCTAAGCGAATATATCGACGGGGCGCTCGAGTTGGGCGAGCAGGCCAGCATCGAACGCCATCTGTCAAACTGCGAGCCTTGCCGTGCTGTGCGAGACGACCTGCTTCAGATTGTTCACTTCAGCCATCAACTGCCCATGCACTCGCCTTCCACCACGTTGTGGTCGCGAATTCGATCCGACGTCGGAGAGTTACAGCCGGGGTTTTGGTCTTGGCCCCGGAGATGGTGGGCGACGGTGAGATCGGCCAACTTTAACCTTTCTGCGCCCCAGATGATCGCGAGTGCCGCCGCATTGGCGATCGTGGTATCAATCGGCATGTTGTTGTCACAGCGTGATAATCGCATCGTTGAGACGTCCGCTACAGGAACTCTGGCAGGGCCATCAGGCGTGACACCGCTGTCGAACCCCGATCTCCAGCAGCTCGAGAAGCAGATCGGCCAGCTTACGGAAACTGTCGAGCAGAAAAAAAATAACTGGGGCCCCGAGCTTCGCACGGCATTTGAGCGCAACCTGCTATACATCGACCAATCACTGGTCGAGTGCCGGCATCAGTTGAAGGACAACCCCTCGGACGACGTGTCCCAGGAGTTGATACTCAACGCCTACCGTGAGAAGGTGAGACTCCTGGAAGGCTTTGATAAGTTTTGATAATGGCCGCCAAGCTGCTGCGTTGAGTCTGGGTGTCTGAACGATGGTCCAGAAGAACAGCCACACGAGACGCCCCCGAATGAGTTATCAACTCATCCCGCTTGTGCTATCAACGGTCTTTTCCTTCGTCCTGGTTACGATCTCTGCTGATTCGTTGTCACGGTTCGAGAGAACCTACTACCCTCAACGCGCCGCTCATCTCACCATCTCAAATGTACGAGGAAGCATTCGAGTGTTCAGTTGGGACAAGAAGTCAATCGTCGCCAAGGCCAATGCCGCTCCAACCGTCTTGATCGAGGACCAGCTGATCGGAGATGACATCACTATCTCCACCAGGCGCAACATCCGGCTTGGCCGAGCGGATTTCGAGGTCTCGGCGCCGCCCGACACGTCTGTGACGATCAAAAACTACATGGGTGAAATTGAACTTCGAGGGATCACGGGACACATTAGCGTTACTTCGATCGACAGCGACGTCCACCTTGTGAACGTCAGCAGCTCTTCGGTAGACGTTAGAGTGACCAGCGGAGATATAAGCTTCGACGGCGAGTTACAGGACGGCGGCTCCTGCAACCTCCAGTCAATGCGAGGCGATCTCGATGTAACTCTCCCAAGCGCAACACCCTTTAACCTGAATGCCCGTGCGCTGAGCGAGAACATCAACCTCGGAGCGTTTCTCAACAATTTGACTGGCTCGTCTCGGGGCTCAAAAGGCGTTTCCGGTTCATATCTCAAAGGCAGCTCGCGGCTTACTCTTACTACCTATGCTGGGCGCATACAACTACATAAGAAATAATAGGGTGGCAACCTGCAAATAATACCCGCGAGCCCAGACTTTCTAAAAATCGATCTTCCGTTCAATGCTGTCTGTTCTAATGCTTGAAGCCTCCCCTCCGTTGTGCTAAAAGTGGCTCGAAGCAATAGAAGAATCGCCCCGACGCGCGTCATATGTCATCACAAAAGAAAATCTGTCACCAGTGTGCGATGCCGCTCAACTTTGGAGTGGCCGTCTGTTCATACTGCGGCGCGACAGTCGGCACATTGTTTTCCGAGGCCGATGCGGTTCCCCGACCTACCAAAGGAAAGCAAAAGAGTGTAATCAACGCCCACATCAGCTACCACGACAGGATCGAGAAGGCGCAAGAAAGAGCCAACAACTCGTTGATACTGGGTCTAACCAGCTTCTTGCCGTTCCTCGGGGTAATCATGGGCGTGACCGCAATCGCTCTTGGAGCGATGGCCGCAACCACACTGAAGGCCGAAAACGTCGAAGACGGTCGGGGGTCCGCGACCGCCGGCTTGATCATCGGTGTGCTGGGAATGATCGCTCAGGGTGGCTACCTGGTATATGCGATCAAGTCGGGTAACATGCCCTTTCTCGGATAATCTGCCAACTAACTTCCGACCCCTTCAGAATCCCGAACCCCCAATCGTTCAGATTTGAGCGCCACGGGGTATGCGCCGTATTTGCGCGCTAAGGTATTGATTGGTGGCCAGATCTATTTAACTCCCGTTATCACCGAAGCTTTAACCGACACATAAAATGGCGCATCGCGCCTTTCGCGGTCGATGATCGATACGATCTGACCGCGAACTTCATCCCGGCTTCTCGCCGGTACAATATCCAACCATTCGTCGAGGAAAGCATCCTGGATCAGCGGAGACTCCAAAAACTCCGCGCCGGTCTCGAAGACGAACTCTTCTTTGCTAAGAAAGCTCTGCGCCTTGCGTAGACCCAACCGCTCCGCCATAAGCTCTGCGTCGAACAACGTGAGTCTCTCGCTGATCAGTCTTTCCAATGCGCTCCAACCCTCGTCAGCCATCCCGACTTCGTACAGGGCTTCCCAATAAATGGAGAAGAATTCGCCGAAACTTCCGTGGGTTGCCAGCTTGAGAATGACAGGCGCCTCGGGTTTGGCCACCCGCAACATTTCGGCAAGCGTGCCGTCAATCTGGTTCGCGCGCAGCATCGACGCATCTCCTATGACCGCGTCAAACTCATTGCTCTCAAACGGCAAGGAGGACGATATTCCCTGCTCAAAAATGACCGCCTCGGTTTTTGCGATCTGAGCTTTGGCCCGAGCCAGTGTGATGCGTTCAGCACTTGGGTCGATCCCTACGGCTTCCCCCTTGCCGTGCATACGCTCAACCAACTCTATGGCGCGCGCCCCTGTCCCGCTGTTGACCTCCAGAATTCGTCCCTGGATCGGTATTGCGACTTTTTCATCGACAAGAGTGTCGAAGCGTTCGCGCCAATCCGGCGTGATAAACAAATCGTAACGGTAGGCTAACTCCTTTGCATCGGGCATGGCGGCTCCTGCGGGACTAGCATAATATCACGGGCGATCCCTGGGCGGTGCTTATGAAGCATAGATTCAAGAGTCTCACTAAGTTTGCACGACGTCAGCCGCATCGCTAGAATACCCGATCACTTCTCGAAGGTTGAGGATGGAATCAATTTCAGTTTACTGCCCGGTCTGCCGCCGTCAGGTGGACCTCAACACAATCGCAAATCCGGAGGCGGTAAATGAATCTCTTCATCCGCTTCTGGCAGTCAACATGCACGCCTGGCAGCCGGGCAGGCAAATTTGTTTCGACTGTATTGACCGCTACTCCCGTCTTCACGACGAGCTTTCCGCCGCCTTTCCAGAGTTCGCCGACCAAGAGCTGAAGGTTGTACCTACTCCTATGAGGCTCGACGCGCCAGATGAGTTTCGCGGGCGCGGCGTCACGATTGCGTTTCTCGATTCAGGCTTCTATGCGCATCCCGATCTCGTCAAGCCGCGGAATCGAATCCTGAAATACGCCAGTCTGGTCCAGCGCCCGAAGACAAGCGATTTGACGACTCCGCAGGTATCTTCGTGGCACGGAATGATGACATCAGTAGTCGCGGCGGGTAACGGATTTCTATCCGGCGGCCTCTATCGCGGCATTGCTTCGGAAGCCGATGTGGTCCTGGTGAAAGTGGGAATGTCCGCGCGCGTGCGCCATCAGGATATTGCTCGCGGGATCAGGTGGGTGATCCGTCATCGTGAAGAATTCAAGATTCGGATCGTCAACATCTCGGCGGGCGGCGACTACGAAGCCAGTTATCTAACTGACGAGCTTTCGCAGGCGGTGGAAGATGCGACCCGCGCCGGGCTGCTCGTAGTTGCAGCGGTCGGGAACTCCGGCCATCTGCCGTTCCACCCCGTGCTGCCGCCGGCGTCGGCGCCATCCGCGATCGCGGTGGGTGGACTGGACGACAAGAACAATCTCGACTTCTCGGACAACGATATGTATCGCTCGAGCTACGGTCCGACGATTGACGGGCTTCAAAAGCCGGAAGTCATCGCGCCCGGTATTTGGATAGCGGCGCCGATTCTGCCCGGCACGCCAACCGCGGAACAGGCGACCCTTTTGTCGGAGCTGGAGCATGCCCCCGATTCAGAGTTGCGGGAAATAATCGCTCGTCACCCAGGCATCGATCAAGATCTCGATCATGCGACCGACCTCGCATCTTACCTGTTACGTCAGGTCGTCTGGATTAAGATTCGCGACAACAATGTGATCAGCGGCCATTACAAGCACGTCGACGGAACGAGCTTTGCGGCTCCGATCGTTTCGTCAATCGCGGCTCAAATGTTGGAAGCCGCGCCCGACTTAAAACCTCACGAAGTGAAACTCGCCCTGATACGAACCGCGGTGCGGCTCGCTCACGTTGAAGTCGATCGTCAGGGATGGGGAATCGTGAATCCGCGAGCGGCGGTCGCCGCAGCGGTCTCGGTTAAGAGCGCTTCGCGGCCAGCCAAGGAGCCGCACTAGATGATTACCAGCTCCCCCGCGAGTTTGAAATAGCAACTTTCTATATGGTAGAAATGCTGAGTCAACGCACACGCAAGATCGACTGACACTCGAAGGTTTTTGCGACGTTTGAGACGCCTGGCGCGTATAGGACTTACGACGGTCGGCGACGCTGGCGGGCGCTGACGGTCCCCGCCCTTGGAATTCTTAGCGAAGGAGAAGTGTGAAAGTATGGACAGCAAGTTGGCACCACGCCCTGACACAGAAAAAACGGTAGCCGAACCCGAGGTACCGGTGTTGAACCCTCAGGAAAAAAAGGACGGCAGACCGGCCTCGTACTCGATGATGGAGCCGAAAATGCGCCGGATATACGGCGAGTTCTATCGCGAGATTTATTTCTCGGAAAAGAAGCATATCGACACAAAGACCCAGGAGTTGATCTCGATTGCAGCGTCACTTGTGGCCAAGTGTCAGGGCTGCATTGACGGTCATCTCAAAAAGGCACTGGAGGCCGGCGCTACACCGGAGGAAATCAGCGAGACCATCTCGATCGCGGCCGCGATCAATGCCGCGGCGATCATAGACTTGACCGATACCGCTGCTGCTAACCTCAACGTCAACCACTTTCCGAGCGATGGACCACGCTTTAGAGGCTAATAAATGGACATACTCATGCAGCTCGCTATCGGAATCCTTTCCGTGGTGATTACTCTGGTTGCGAACATGGCCGCGAATTTCATCCCGCGACAGACCGGCGCAGCCCCTCAAGCAAGTTCCCAATCGGCCCCGGAGAACGGAGTCGAATACGGATCGCTTCAGTCGCCCGCGCTCGGCAAGGAGTTGCGGTTTGCGGTTCAATTACCACCCTCCTACGAGTCGGACGGCAAACGCCGGTATCCTGTGCTCTACTTTCTTCATGGGATGAACGGAAACGAGCGAGAGTTCGAGCGGCGTGGTGTCGCGTCGGCAATCAGAAAAATGCGCGACGAGGGCAGGATCGGCGAGTTCATCATCGTCGCACCAGCCGGCGAGAACAGCTTTTACTTAAACGCAAAGAACGGCGCCCAATACGAAGACGCGATCATCAAAGATTTGATCCCATACATCGAGAAGACCTACCGCGTAATCGGCACACCGGCGACGCGCTCGATTCAAGGGCTTTCGATGGGAGGCTGGGGCGCGCTGTATCTGGCGTTCAAGCATCCTGAGATGTTTTCAACGGTGACCGCTCACTGCGCCGCCCTCGTCTCCGAGCTGCCGCATCCACAGGGCGGCGACCGGCGCTCGATGTTCCTGGCTCAACTGATCGGAAAGATCTTTGGTGATCCACCTGACGAGGAATACTTCCGAGCCGCGAACCCGGTGTTCGTGGTCGAACAGAACCTCGCCGCGATCAAAAAATCGGGGATCAAGATTTACTTCGACTGTGGCGAGCAGGATCGGTATGGCTTTCAGGAGCCCAACAAGGCTTTTGACGCGAAGCTCACAAAACTCGGTCTTGCCCACGAATTTCATATGTATCCGGGCGGGCACGGATGGGAGTACATGATCTCAGTCGCCGACCACTCCTACACGTTTCTTTGGAAGAACTTCCAAACTGATGCCAAAGCAGGTGTTCCGGTTCGCTCTCGCGCCGGGCTTTGAAGCGCAACACCTGCTTACGTGATATATTCGAGGGCTGACGCCGCACCGTCAGCCCTTTTTAGTTCTATTGTGGCATCGAATCCTGCAAAAAAGGCTCGTAGCCGTTTCGCGGAGCTGGTCTCGCGAGACGGTGACCAAATCAACCTTGCCCAGGCCGCCCTCCTGATTGCAGCAGAAGAGTACCCCAGGCTCGACGTTGATGCATATCTCGAAAAGCTCGATGTATTCGGAGATCTCGCGCGCGAACGGGCTGCCGATGCGCGCGATCCATTCGATGTGATCTCGGCGCTGAACAGCACCCTGTTTGAACGGCTGGGGTTTCGCGGGAACCGCGAAAGCTACTACGATCCTCGAAACAGTTTTCTGAACGAAGTTATCGATCGACACATCGGAATACCAATCACACTGACGGTCGTCTACATCGAAGTCGCTCGGCGAATCGGATTCCCGGTAAAAGGCGTGGGTCTTCCCTTCCACTTCATCGCGCTTCATGAAGCGGAGGGTGGCGCAGTCTACATCGATCCCTTCAATCAAGGCCGTCTGCTCGGCGCCGCCGGATGTGCGCAGTTGGTAGCGGAGATGGGCGGAGGAAAGATCGAAATGCTGCCGTCACACCTGGAACCGGTGTCCAACACACAAATCCTCATCCGAATGCTGTCAAATCTCCTGGGTATCTACGCGGCCACCGACCATCGACGGGCGCTGGCGCTAACCGAGCGGATATTGCTGATCGATCCGCACTCCACAGCACATATTCGAGATCGAGGACTGCTTCTCGGATCCGTCGGCGACACCGTCACCGCCATTTCGGAACTCGAACGATATCTCCTGCTTGCTCCGAAGGCGGCGGACGCCGATGCGATCCGCGAACAGATCAAGACGATCCGCCAAAATCAGGCCAGGTTGAATTGATTCCTGGCAGTGCCTGCCATGTTGCGAGAGAGTCGGAGAAGCAGGCTGAGACTCCTTCGTTTCACCTTGCCAGCTTCTTCCCGGAGAAGTAACCTCTGCCTTGCTGTATTCCACCCACCCAAGGAGAGTTGCAATGTTTCGGCGCCTGACCATCTCGCTGCCGGTCCTCATGGTTTTCTGGTTGCAACCCGCTCGAGCTCTCGAGTTGCTGCCTGCGTTCGTTGGACAACAGACCGATCAACAGCCCGCCGCGTCCACCCAGGCTGCGCCCGCTCGAGAGCAAGTTCGCGCGATCGCACCCGCCCGAGAGCCATTGCCCGCGGAGGCGGCTTCCGCCGATGTAACTCGTTTCTCATTCATTGTGTACGGGGACACTCGCGGGCGACGGGACGGCGTAAACGAGCAGTACGAGCATTCACTGATCGTCGATTCAGCGGTGTCGACGATAAAACGGCTCGCAACTGGTCCTTTCCCGGTGCGGTTTGTGTTGCAGACCGGCGATGCAGTGGTGAATGGCCGAGACGCAAGCCAGTGGAACAAGAGCTTTGTGGATCTGATCAACCGCGTCACCACCGATGGCGGCGTTCCATATTTCCTCGCGCCTGGAAATCACGACGTGACCGGCGCCGATGCGCTCGAATCACCAATGCGAAAGGAGGGGCTTCAAAACTACCTTGCGGCGGTTGCCAATCTGATCCCGCCCGACGGAGCTCCGCGTCGATTGAATGGCTACCCGACTTACGCGTTTGGTTATGGCAACGCGTTCTTCATCGCGCTGGATTCAAACATCGCAACCGATGATAAACAGTTTGAGTGGGCGAAGTCTCAGCTCGAGGGATTGGACCGCAAGCGGTATCGTCACGTCATCGCCTTCTTCCATCACCCTGCGTTTTCGTCAGGCCCGCACGGCGGCGCATTAGTCGAGTCGCCAACCGCGGCGGTGAGGACCAGGTACATGCCTCTGTTCCGCCGCCACCACGTCGCGATTCTGTTCACCGGACACGAGCACTTGTTCGAGCACTGGGTCGAGCGCTATGAAGACGCCGAAGGCAAGCATAGGCTCGACCATATCTTGACCGGCGGAGGCGGCGCGCCGCTGTACCCATATCGCGGCGAGCCGGATCTGCGGGAGTATGTTAAGACCTATGCAGCCGAAAAAGTTTCGCTCGATCATATAGTGCGCCCCGGGATGAATCCCGGTGACAATCCTTACCATTATTTGGTCGTGCAGGTGGATGGCGATCGAATTCGGCTGGAGATCATTGGTGTCGATTGGGGACGAGGCTTCCAGCCCTATCGAAGCAACAGGGCGGAGCTTCAAGACGCGATCCGCCAGTGATCGAGTTTTGAGTGCGGGATCGATCAAAACCGAAACGTGATAGCGGCCTGCGCCGTGACCACATCCGTTCTAGACGACAAAACCTCGAAGAACCCCGAACCGTTCTCTCGTCGAATGGAGCCTCGCTTCAAGTATTTCGGCTTGCTGGCCCCTCAAATACCTGACCTTGCCGTCAAGCGAGACATCTCCGTTTCGACCGATACGCCCGAGTCTTATCTGAACTTCGCCGAATCCATAGCTGAAGGTCGCCCAGGTTCCTGGTTGATGCGATCTCTTCGTCGTTGAAGTCATTCAGGATTCTTGTATCGGTAAACAAGTATTTGAATCCGATAAGGCCATCCACGTAAGGCCTTATGTCTCCGCTCCGAGGCTGTGCTCTCAACATAGGTGCGTGAGAACGATGTTATTAGTACGAACCTTTACTCTCACCTCGGGGATTGTCTCGCTAGTCCCTTGAAAGGCGAATGGCAGATCAGCTCACCGCGTTTGCGTTGCCTTTGCCTTGAGCCTATGATGGGCACCATGGAAGATGATCCGCTGTTTAGTGGGAAGGTGTTTGACATAAAACCGCCCAAACGACGAGTGGGATTGATCATCGCAGTGGTTGTAGTTCTTGGAATCCTGTTCTTCGGTTCTCAGCTTCTCAACATCTATATTGATGCGCTTTGGTTCTCGGCGGTCGGTTACTCAAAGGTCTACTGGTACAAGTTCCGCCTCGGCGGTCTTCTCTTCCTCATTTTTTTCGTTCTTTCTTTCTTAATCGTACGAGTGCCGTTCATCTTTTTGAACCGGGTCTTACCCGAACTCACCGAGCGTCCGAAGTTCCGTGTATCGTCGGTCGACGACCTCAAAGACGTAAACCTTCTGCCCTGGATCTATCGCCCGGGAGTCTGGATCTTGTCGGTTGCGGTTGCGCTGCTCTCTGCGGTGAGCATGAGCCAGGCGTGGCCGCAGTTCGCCTTGTATCTCCATTCCCAGCAAGCTCAGTTGACCGATCCGGTCTTCGGCCGTGATGTCAGTTTCTACTTGTTCAGGCTTCCGGTGCTTGAATTGTTAGCTTCCTGGATTCAAACAATATCGGTCATTTTGCTTTTCGCCATCGGTGCGGCAGCCGGTTACATCTGGTACTTCGAACGCGTGAGGGGAACAATAACCGAGGACATTCGGCGTCGAGCGACTTCCGCGATCAGCCTCGGCGCGGCATTCTTTGCCCTTACACTCGCCGCAAGCACTTATCTGGATCGTTTCGCCCTTTTGCACAGCCGCAACGAGCTTTTCACCGGGATCGACTACACCGATTCAAACGTTCGATTACTGGCAATGAACATAGTGGTCGTGCTTCTGGTGCTGGCGGCAATTGCGGTGGCAGTCAACGCATTCGCGATGAGGAGCTTGCGGACCATCATATTACTGGCGGCAATCGTTGCCGGAGTCTGGGTGATTGGCCTGGGAATCGTTCCATCAACCTATCATTCCTTTTCCGTCAAGCCAAACGAGCTAGCCAAAGAAGCTCCCTTCATTGATCACAACATCAAAATGACCCGGCACGCATTCGCGATCGATCGCTTCGAAGAGCGTCCGTTCGAGCCAAAACCGAATCTGACTGTTGAGCAGATTGAGGCTAATCGCGAGACTCTCGACAACGTAAGGTTGTGGGACAGGCGAGCGCTTCAGTCGACGCTTGCCCAGATTCAAGAGATTCGCACTTATTACGATTTCAATTTACCTGACGTGGACCGCTATCAGATAAGCGGCAAGCTTCGCCAGGTGATGCTGTCGGCGCGCGAGATGAATGTCGACCAGTTGCCCGAACAGTCCAGAAACTGGATCAATCAACACGTGGTCTACACACACGGCTACGGGGTGACAATGAACACGGTGAGCGATTTCACTCCGGAAGGCCTTCCGAACCTGGTGCTCAAGAACATGCCGGTCGAGAGCTCGGCTCCGGAGATCAAAGTCACACGGCCCGAAATCTATTTCGGCGAAGAGAGCAATTCGCACGTCTACGTGCGCACGAAGCCTCAGGGCGCAACGCCTCCCGAATTCAACTATCCGGCGCCCGGGAATGAGGACTCGTACACGACCTACGAAGGGAACGCAGGAGTACAAGTCGGCGGGCTGATGCGGCAGCTCGCGCTCAGCCTCTACCTTGGAGACGGAACCAACCTGCTGTTTTCGGACTACATCAACTCCGAGAGCCGCGTCCTGTTCCGACGGAGCGTGCGCGAACGGGTCCAGCATATCGCACCCTTCCTCCTGTTCGAGGACGACCCGTACGTAGTCATCGGGCATGACGGAAGGCTGTACTGGATCATCGACGCCTTCACTCATACGGACCAGTATCCGTACTCGACGGCTTATCAGGTTGCGAACCGGAGCCTGAATTACATTCGCAACTCGGTAAAAGCGGTGGTTGACGCGTACGAGGGCACCGCGACGTTTTACGTCTTCGAGCCCGACGATCCGATCGTCAAAGCTTATCAGGACATCTTCCCCGATCTCTTCAAAGCGAAGTCCGAGATGCCGGATGACTTGCTCGCGCACGTTCGCTACTCGACCCTGCTGGTGAACACGCAGGCCCAGGTGTTTACGCTGTATCACAT
>JBASRM010000699.1:0-7047 GCA_049273835.1 Blastocatellia bacterium
CATAGAGCTCATTCGCTTTCTCAGGCTCTGCCGCGTCCGAGTATGAAGGGCGTCGGCCGCGGCGTACGTCACCGTAGAGCGTGAACTGCGAGACAACCAGCATAGCGCCGCCAGTCTCCGGCAAAGAGCGGTTCATCTTGCCTTCCGCATCGGCGAAAATGCGCAGGTTGAAGATCTTGTCGGCGAGGTAGTCGGCGTCGTCGGGTGTGTCATCGCGCGCAACGCCCAGCAATACTAGTAAGCCCGCACCTATCTCTCCAACGACCTCGTGTGAGGTCTCGACAGATGCCTCGCTGACCCGCTGAATCACTGCTCGCATAGCACTCTTGTACCGGCATCCAGCCTTCGTTAATTCATAGGCTTCTTGTGAATCACTTATGGAAATGAAAACCTTGCCAGCCGGTCCTAGGACTTGATCTGTCCGAAACGCTCGACCATTTCCGGTGATTTCAATAGCGATACAAACTTATCGATGGGAAGCGCCTCCAACGTCTCAGTCACAACAATCCCGCGGGCAGCCGCCGACAACAGCGACTTCCCAATCCCAGTTCCATCCGGGTATTCCGTGATCCAAACAAAGTCGTAGTGACCTTGCAGGGCATAGGCGCCAATGATCTTTCCGCCGTCACGCGCAATCCATCCAGCGGCTTCTTCGACGGCCTTTCCAAAATCCTTGATCTCCCTCGCGCCCCGCGCAGTATTCTTGAGTAGCGTCACGTAGATAGGCATTTCTTTCTCCTTTGCGAATGCTTACGCACCAAGTTTGCTAAACGGATTCTAGAAGCTGTCGTGAAAGAGCGCCATGTTGATTCGTTCCGACGAACTCGCAAGGCTTGCCTCGGTCTCTTTCTTAACCGTGGAGGCTTGTTTCATCAGGAGATCAAAGGGTTAGCATCAATGACAGGAAAAGACTAGACTAGGCGATACTGCATCAGATGACATCATCACTTTACCGGAGGTCTCGTCTATGTCTCTTGAGAACTTTATCGGCAAGCATCCACGAACTCATTCAGTGCGTGTAACGCTCGCCGCTTTCATCACCCTGGCTTCAATGTTATGCACTGTGAGCCTGCTTACACACAGGCAAGTCGCGGCGAGTGGAGCACGCACGCCCACGGTTCTCACCTTCGAACGGCGCGTGGCGTATCAGGCTGCAATCGAGCGGGTGTACTGGAGACAAAGGCTATGGCCATCAAAGAACCCGCAAGAGAAGCCGTCGCTCAATCATCTTATTGACGAGCGGGAGATAGGAAACAAGGTTCAAGACTATTTGAAGAAGTCCAGGGCACTGGAGGAAGTCTGGCACAACCCCATCCGCGCCGAGCAGTTGCAAGAGGAAATGGCCAGACTTGGCAGTCAGACCCAGAGTCCCGCCGTGCTGAAGCAATTGTATGAGGCCCTGGACTATGATGGGATGGTGATCGCGGAATGCCTGGCGCGGCCTATTCTGGCTGATCAGCAGATCCGAAAGCAGTTTGCGAATGATCGAGGGTTTAATCAAGGCGGCAGCATCAGCTTCGATCAGTGGTGGAATTCCAAACGGGAATCGAGCGGCATCGAGATTAGCGTTCCGCAATTCAATTACGTTCTCACCGACATCAACGCCGCCTCCGCATCGTGCATGGACGACACCTGGTCGCCAACCAGCACCGGCACGGGCGTGCCTTTCGCTCGCGAACAACACACCGCAGTTTGGACCGGTGCTGAAATGATAGTGTGGGGCGGGAGCCCGGATGGGTCTTCGGTGACGAATACAGGCGGCAGATACGATCCTGCAACGGACACCTGGACTCCTACAACTCAAACCAACGCGCCTACATCGAGACTCGGGCACACAGCCATATGGACCGGTACGCGGATGATCATCTGGGGAGGAACCAGCGGGCCGGGGTTCGTGTTCACCGCAGGGAAGTTATACAACCCGGCAACCGATATTTGGACTACTGTCAGCACGTTTGGTGATCCCAGTGCGCGCGCCTTTCACTCGGCTGTGTGGACTGGAACTCAGATGATTATCTGGGGAGGTCAGAACGCAGAGGCCTCTCCCGTTTTCTTCAACACCGGCGGTAAGTATGATCCCGCGGGTAACTCTTGGATGACGGTGACTACCGTCGATGCCCCGGTTGGGCGTTCCCGCCACACCGCCGTTTGGAGTGGAACTGTTATGGTCGTGTGGGGCGGGATGAATGCCTCGGGTGCGCTGGACACCGGAGGCCGGTATGACTCCGCGGGCAATACCTGGGCGATGACTAGCGCCACAAATGCTCCGAGCGCGCGGTTCGATCACACCGCCGTGTGGACCGGAGGTCTGATGGTTATTTGGGGAGGACAGAATGGCTCGACTTTTTTGAACAGCGGTGGCCGTTACAACCCGGTCAATGACACGTGGCTGTCGCTCAGCACGAATGCTCCCGCGCAGCGATCCAGGCACACCGCAGTTTGGACAGGCAATGAGATGATCGTCTGGGGTGGGACCCTCGACGGCGTCACCAACCTCGACACCGGCGGCCGCTACAATCCGCTGCTTGATCTGTGGACTCAGACCAGCACCGCAAGCGCGCCCTCACCGAGATCTCGCCACAGCGCCGTATGGACCGGCAGCCAGATGATTGTGTGGGGAGGCTGTTGCTTCTTTAACACCGGTGGGCGCTACTGCGTCCTTGCCTCGAACCCTGACAAGACATCGGACTTTGATGAGGATGGAAGGACCGACCTGGCGGTTTGGCGTCCTTCAAACGGCACCTGGTTTATCGTCAACAGTCTTGACGGCTCGACCACAATGTCACCTCTTGGTGCGAGCGGCGATGTGATCGTGCCGCACGACTATGATGGCGATGGAAAGACTGATATCGCGGTTTGGCAACCGGGGAGCGGTGAGTGGCTGATCTTAAATAGCGGGAATGGTTCGACGCGATCGGTATTTTGGGGCGTTAGCGGCGACATCCCGGTACCGGGCGACTACGATGGCGATGAAAAAGCCGACATCGCGGTTTGGCGGCCTTCGACTGGGCAATGGTTTATCATCAACAGCTCGAACGGCGCGACCAATATTACATTCTGGGGTGTCAATGGAGATAAGCCCGTTCTCGGAGACTTCGATGGAGACGGCAAGAGCGATCTGGCGGTTTGGCGTCCCTCGTCGGGCGTTTGGTTCATTATCAACAGCTCCGACGCCGCTATGACATCCGTTTTGTGGGGTGCCACTGGCGACCGGACCGTGACCGGGGACTACGATCGAGATGGAAGGACTGATGTTGCAGTGTGGCGTGTCTCGACCGGTGTGTGGTTCATCATCAACAGCTCAGATAGCTCGACCGCGACCGTGGGTTGGGGCGTGAGCACCGATGTGCCTGTGCCGGGAGACTATGATGGCGACGGAAGGACCGATGTGGCTGTGTGGCGCCCGTCGGAGGGCAATTGGTATATCATCAACAGCTCTAACTTGTCTGTAAACGTTCGGGCGTGGGGTACAACGGGGGATCAACCGGTGCCTGCGGCCTACGTCAGATGAGGATTGGAGCGGCGTAGACGCGGAAGATAGAAGGGCGATTCCCCGAGGTCGCCGAGGGCGGAGCCCATCGGCAAAGAAGGCGGCGTAGCCGCGGAAGATAGAAGGGCGATTCCCCAAGGTGCGCCGAGGGCGGAGCCCATCGGCACATAACTCGGAGTAGCCGCAGTTCCCGCGGACTCAACTGGATTTGAACGACTAGCGTAAAAGCGATACGCCTTCGCCTGTGCTGAAGATTCCCGCGACGCAGCCGGTCATCAGTGTCGCGAGTGTAGCCGCAAGCAGCGCGCGCCACCCAAGTGCCGCAAGATCGTCTCGCCGCGAAGGCACCAGCGCCGCGGTTCCCCCTACAAAGATCGCGACCGATGCCACGTGCGCAAAACCACACAACGCATAACTCAAAATCACCACTGTTCGAGGGCTGGCAACGTCTCCGTTTGAAATCATCTGAGCCAGGTCTCCGTAGGAAACAACCTCAGTCAGTATCACTCGTTCACCTAATAGGCGAGCGGCTAGCGGAATGTCATTCGATTGAATTCCAAGAAGGAAGGCGAGAGGACGAAAAACCCAGCCCAGAATTCGCACCAGCGACAACGGTTCTGCCAATCCGAACCACGAACTGCCCAGACCCAACACCTTATCGCCAAGCGCGACCAGTCCGAGGATCGCAATCAGAAGCGCCGATATCCCGGCGGCGAGCTTCAATCCATCCATTGCGCCCTGGATAATGGCGCTCATCGCGTTGCCCGACCGGGTAGACTCACCTTCGGGAGGAACGCCGAGTAACGTCTCCGGCGTTTCAGTTTCAGGAACCAGAAGCTTTGCGATCACAACCGCTGCTGGGATGGCCAGGATCGACGCCGATACCAAATGTCCGGCGATCTGCGGAAACACTCCGCTCAGAACGAACACATAAATTCCCAAAGTGCTGGAAGCTACAGTCGCCATACCCGTCGTCAGAACGGTCAACAGCTCTGAGCGGGTCATTTTCTCCAGATATGGACGGATCACCAATGCGGATTCGACGCCTACAAAAATATTGGCGGCGCCGCACAGCGACTCTGCCCCGCTGATCTTCAGAGTGCGGTGAAAAAGCTTCGCGAAAAGGCGCACCACCCACTGTAGAACCCTGAGATGATAGAGCAAAGAGGTGAATGCCGCGAAGAAAATGGCTACCGGCAGCACCTGAAACAGCAGGATAAAGCCGATCGATCCGGGCTCGCCGGGGCTCGCGGCGAGCGGCCCAAACAAAAATGCGGTGCCGGCCTTTGAGGCGTTGAGTAGAGCCAGCACGCCATCGTTGAGCCAGAGAAATATTCGATGTGTGCCCGGCAGTCTGAAGATCACTAGACCAATGACTATCTGAAGTGAGACTCCCCACGCGACAGTTTTCCACGCGACCTTTCGACGGTTACTCGACAGCAACCACGCTATGCCGCCAAAGACCAAGAAGCCCGCTGCTGAGACCACATGATGAATCATTCGCGTTCGTCCTCGAGTTATCTGAGAGAGGCCGTAAGATTACGAGATGACGAGGCGAGAGGCAAACACGGGAGAGCTTCATTGGTTCAATCGCCGTTAAGTATGATTCGCTATGCAGCGGAGAACGGGGTTCTGTGATCCGGTAGTGTCGGTCAGTGGATCGCAACTTAGGCTGGAACGTGAAGCTCTCACGTCTGAAGGCTGTGAGCATCTCCCTTTTGCAGAAACCGCCGGTTCACCAGCGGACCGCACAATCATTCTCAAATTCGGCGCTACGTACGAGGGACGTCTGCGTGCTTTGGTTCGTCAGAAAGGTTATAGTGAATCTCAACGGTACACCTTCCGTCGGGTGGTTCGAAGCGATGTTCTTCGGTCCCATCGGCTCGCTTAATTACGATTAAGGTGATTTTCGCATCAATGTCCGGTTCAGAGAATTCATCTACCTTGATCCTTTTTTCAGTAGGCTTACCGGGATCAGTTACCTCATCCCTCGTACGATCCTTCTTGAGGTGGATCTTTCCTCCACTGCCGTCGGGTTTCTTCGAGCTTACCGGGTACTCTAACTTGAGAGAGCCGCCGGTTACTTGAATAGGTGGTAGGTGGGGCATTGTAGTCTCCGTTTTTGGTTAACAGGCAAGTTATTTGCGCACATCCAGTACCTGGCTGAGATACTGCCGCGAATACTGAACGTCTGGTCTGGTGAGGTAACGAGTGTAGGCCTCCGAACCCCACCGGGTCTCGAGTCCTCCAAACAAGCTGCCGGCGCGCGATAGATAGTCTTGTGCGGCTCCTGAGTCCCCGAGCCGCAGGCTCGCGCGCCCAGCCAACAGCCACGCGCGCCATTCCGATTCCAGACGGCCGGCACGCGCGACGATTTCTTGTGCTTCGAGCGCAGTAGCCAAAGCGCCCATGTCGTCCCCGCCTTCGAGCCTAACCTCCGCAAGCGCGAGCAGAGCATTTGGTAACATCTGTGGGTCGCGCATGTGCCTGGCCGCTTGAAGGGCTTCCTCACATAACAACCTTCCCTCGCGCTTTTTTCCTAAAAAGGCCTGAGTCAGCCCCAGCGTATACTTCGCGTCAACCTCGGGCTCAGCCTCGGCATTTAAGGAGAGCGCCTGACGTGCTGTAGCCCTTGCCTCCGCGAATCGCCGCTCGCTTAGCGCCAGGTTCGCAGCGATCAAAGATAACTTGGCCAGTAGCCGTCTGTTTTCACTGTCGGGTTGATTGGCAATCGCGGATGCTTGATTGAGCGCCTCACGCGCCTCTGGATAACGACCCAACCGCCATAACGCGTCGCCGCGATCGGCCAGACTGTAGCCAGCGTACAGATGATTATCCAATGAGGTGTAAATCGCAAAGCTGCTCTCGAGATGGCCGAGCGCCTCCGAATATCGTTCCTGTTGATTGAGTGTATTGCCGGTATCAGCGTGTGAGAGCGCTATTTGCGATTGGTCACCGATACGTTGAGCAACCTCTAGCTGCTGCTCATATGCCGCGAGCGCACCGTCGTAATCACCCTTCAGGCTTTTGGCGCGCGCCAATTGGATCAGCGCCTGGGAAACCTCTTTCCGATAGCCGCCCCGCTTATAGAACTCTAGAGCTCGCTCGATGTAAGGCAATCCTTCATCCGCGTAATGCTGAACTACGCGCGCGCTTCCAAGCGAAAGCTGCGCCTTTGCGACATTGCGAGGCATTTTGCTGACCTGTGCGAACTCCAGTGCCCGATTGAAATGCTTCTCAGCCTCAACGTAGTCTCCTTTGTATAGGTGCACATTACCGAGCTCGATCAATCCTAGGGTGTATAGATTCTCCATTCCGTTACGCTGTGCCGCTGCTATCGCCTCAACAACGTATTGCTGGGCTCGCGCCGTTTTTCCACCAACGTACGAGACCCTGCCCAACTGCAAGAGTATCCTGATTCGCTGGTGTTGATTGTCGCGCGCCAGGTCGAGCGCCTGTTCTAGTTGCGCCCGCGCGTCGGCAAGCTTACCCAGGTTATTAGAACCGACGCCGCGTTGGTAGACCACTTCTGTGACGCCTTCGAGGTTACTCAGCGC
>JBASRM010000721.1:0-6978 GCA_049273835.1 Blastocatellia bacterium
CGTGAACCCGGCACCTCGAATGGAATGACTCGGCCGTGGCTCGCTGAGATGTGCGCATCCCTTAGACGCGCGGTCCGCAACAACATGCTGTTAGCGCCGACGGCCGATGCCAGCAGATAACTACTGCCGCCACAGTGGGCGCAGCTGCCGTACCGGTCCAGGTAAGTTTTGATGGGTCGATCGTCTTCTCCGGAGCAATTGCCGCAAATAATCTGTATTCCCATCACAACCATCTCAGGGCGCGATCGCTCGAGAAGCGCTGGATCGCTGGTTCGCGACTTCATTAGAACCACGCAGGCTAAACCCACTGCGATCGCTGTTATTACGAAGATTGTCAGCATAACTTTCTCCTCACGGTCATTCTTGTTAAAACAAGAGATAATCAATTCCTGTCCGATTTCGCTTTCATGCTACTTTCTGTACGAACAAAAGCGACGCAAAGATTGCCTCGGAGGCAACTGTGTTGCTGCAATGTCCGTGCCAGTTTAGGATTAGGGCCGCCGCGCCACTGTGAACCTTGATTCCACTCTTTGGGGGCAGGGTTGCGGGCGGTCACTAATTTGGCGGAGACTGATTTGGGATAGAATTGTACCTGAACAGTACAAAGCTGCACTTAGGTCTAATCGTCCAAGGTCTGTTTTCAGCTGACTGTGCATTCGAATTCAGCAGAATCATTGTGCGCCAATAAATCGTCGCGGGAGTATGACGCGGGTCAACCGACTCGGATGATCGACGCATCAGGGTTGTGTTAACGATCCGATTCTGGTCGCGAGCGCTACATCGAACTGATCTTGGCTGTGACCGCGTTAACTTTACAGCCTGAATATTCTCCGTGTACGCTGGGAATATGTGTGGGAGATTCGTTAGAAAGAGGTCTTCAAGTGAGATGGCCAGCGCTCTCGATGTTGAAGAAGTTATCGACGAGCTTCAGCCAAGCTTCAACATAGCGCCTACACACGACGTGGCTGTCATTCGAAAACGAGGAGTTAAGCAGCTCTTATCTATGCGTTGGGGGCTGGTGCCGTATTGGGCAACTGATCCAAAGATTGGAAGCAAGCTCATAAACGCACGCGCAGAAACGTTAGCGGACAAAGCCGCTTTCAAGGATGCGTTCAGGCGGCGCCGGTGCCTGGTTGCGGCCGATGGCTTTTATGAATGGGAAAAAACCGGCGGTAAGAAGACACCCCTATTCATTCACCTCAAATCTCAGCGGTCGTTTGTCTTTGCCGGTTTGTATGACAAGTGGTCTTCACCTCTAGGAGAAACGCTTCTCTCTTGCACGATTATTACCACCGAGGCTAATGATTTGGTGCGTCCGATTCATGATCGGATGCCAGTCATCTTACCGAAAGACTTGGCAGACCTATGGCTCGACGCGGAAATCGACGATCACAGACTCCTCGATCTGCTCCAGCCTTATCCGGCAGATAAGATGTCGGCGTATCAGGTCTCGACTCTGGTGAATTCGGTAAAGAACGATTCCCCGCAGTGTATTGAGCCGGCGTCCGATTTGACGCAGCCGTTGTTGTTTTGAATCCCCGCACTCCTCGCCTTTTCGCAGTAGAATAGTTTTCACGTCGGTTTGAGATAATGGAAGCCCCACTGTCCTATTCTCTTCCGCCATCGACTAACCAACATGCCCGGTTACAGGTCATCAACGCAGTCCTGCGCGTCTAACTTTTCGATTCATTGACAAGCAGAACTTCGATCGAGTTGGCATGCGGCTTGCGCTATGCGCTAACGTTCGGAGCGCTTGAGACATTGATTGGTGGACGAGAAGAATGAGAGGGATCGCAATGGTAGCCCAACTAAGCCAGTTTGCAGCAAATGTTTTTAGCCATCTCGCGGTTCCCGCCGCAGGAAACGCGGGTTCCGATTTCAAGCTGCTGGATCATAAGACGAAATCAGAAGAAGCTAATGAGTTTGAGAATGCGCTCTCTGCTCGCGTTGTAGGGCAGGATCGCGCTCTGCAAGCGCTTGCTCAAATGTATCAAGTTTATCAAGCAGGACTAAATACTCCGGGACGCCCAATTGGAACGCTGTTGTTCCTCGGGCCGACCGGCACCGGAAAGACCCGCTCGGTTGAAGCTGCGGCTGAAGTGCTGTTTGGCAATCCAAACGCATTCATTCGTGTTGACTGCGCCGAGTTTCAACACCCGCACGAAATATCGAAACTCATCGGAGCACCGCCCGGATACCTCGGCCACCGAGAAACGCCGCCCATGCTTTCGCAGGAAAATCTCGATAGCTACCAAACCGACCGGGCAAAGCTAACACTCGTACTTTTCGACGAAATCGAAAAAGCGTCGGACGCGTTGTGGCAGTTGTTACTCGGCGTCCTGGACAAGGCAACTCTTACGCTTGGTGATAATCGCAAAGTTGACTTCTCTCGCGCGATCATAGTGATGACATCAAATCTCGGAGCCAGAGAGATGGACCGGCTGACCGGTGATCCTTTTGGATTTGCTTGCGCAAACAATCAGCCCCTCTACTTGCTTGATGGGCAATTGTATCGAGTTGGACTCGAAGCCGCGCGGAAAAACTTCTCGCCGGAATTCATGAATCGCCTGGACAAGGTGATCGTTTTTCGCCGACTGACCGACGAGTCGCTGGGGGAGATCCTCGAGCTTGAACTGCAGGCAGTTCAGAAAAGGATTCTAAAACTGAGCCAGGGCCGATTCATAATGCGATACACGGATTCGGCCAGACGGTTTCTCCTGGCGCGAGGCACAAGTGCCAGGTACGGCGCTCGCGAGCTAAAGCGCGCGATAGAAAGGCATGTTGTTCTGCCGCTGGCGAACCTGGTTGCCACACGGCAAATCAATGAGGGCGACATACTGCTAACCGACATTGCCAAAGAAGGAGAGGGCCTGGTCTTCATGAAGCAACACTTGTCGGTTATTCAATCTGATACCTATGACGCTCGTTTTAGACAGGCGGGCAAGGCAACTGCCTTGGCCGGCGCACTCCGGTGAGTTGAACATACATCGCTCAAAATCAGCGCTGTTTTACATTTTCCACTCGGCGGTGAAATGTTTGCTTTCGCCGGGAGGGACAATGACTGAATCGCCGAATGAGTTACCAAAGCGCTCGATAACCGTCCCATCTTCACCCATCAGCTCGACCTCGTATTCGGAGATCTCGGTTTCCCGGGCGGAATGATTTGTGAAACCGCAAAACACCCATAGACGCTGTCGCGGGCCAAACTCAAAAACGCCGCCGGAATCCCACTCTCGCGTCCAGATGACCTGGCCGTCGATATCCATCAGCACCAGACTGTATCCAGCTATTTTCAGAGCCGAAACATCCGGTAAGCTGGACGTCGATCTGCTCTCTTCGGCCTGCGCCGATCTTCGGCGGACTCTCACAGAGCGCAGAAATCCCCTCAACGAGTCCAAGTGACGTAGCCAGCCCGGCGGCGAAGTTAGTCGCTCAATTCGCTGCATTACGACGCACCCTTGCTCTTGCGTAGCTGTTCACTGTCTTCAAGACGAATTCCATCGGGCAACCTTGCGCTTTCCTTTCCCATGGTAACGGCACCGCTCAACATCGCGCCCTCTTCGACGAGGAGGACCGGTGTCGTCATATCACCGTGCACGCGAGCGGTCTTATAAATCTCGATTCTCGATCGGGCGTTGATGTTCCCTCGAACTTCGCCTCGGATCACGCAGACCCCGACATCTACATTAGCCTGGACCTCACCGGTTTGCTCTATGATGAGCGACCCGCTTTCGGAGATCAACTTTCCACTCACCTTTCCGTCCACCTGTAACGCGTCGGCAAACATAACGTCGCCGGCTACCTCGACGCCGCGGCTGATCCTGCCCTGCCCCGAGTCTTCATCGTTTCCTTTGAATGCTTTCATATCAACCTCCCGTTTAAATGGTTGTAGAGAGAGAAGTCCCGAAGAGCTCGCGGTGGGGCGAACCATGACTGCGCTTTCTCAACTATGCTGATCTAGTTTGGTTCAAGAACTGGTGAGGAACAGGGGCGAATCGTCGGTCGCCCCGCGGTTCCACATCGACCGTTCGGCGACGGACCGGATAATAACACAGATTGTCGGCGAGCCAAATAAAAATTGACCGCAGCTTCGCGATGGCCGCGTCAGTCTACGAACCGGAAGCGGCCAGGTTCGAGCGAGTGGCTTTGGAGCTCCGCAAAGGCGAGCGACATCGCTCGATGTAGTTTCTTGATTACCGCGACGAGGCTGTGCAATACTCGCTGAATATTGAGTTCGTGGTTATCAGGGTGAGCGGCTGTCGCAGTCATGTCCTGCCTGGAGAGATTAGACCCGCAACCCTACGTTCGGATTTTTCTTACAGGAGTTGTTATGCCTCGTAGAATTCTTCTAACCGCCTTAGCACTGTTCCTGTCCGCATCGCTTGGTTCCACGAATGGAGCGCAAAGACCATCCGCCAAACCAAAGCCAGCTAAACCCGCCGCGCCCAAAGAGGACAAAAAACCGGTTGCGCCAGTTGATGCCAAACCGGACGAATCCCAGGCGGCAAAGAAGCCCCCGGTTGCCGATAACCAATGGGCCCTGCTCGTTGGAGTAAGCCAGTATCCCGGGCAGATTCAGAGCCTCGGTTTTCCGCGGGATGACGCCCGCGCCTTAAAAGACTTGTTGGTCGGCGCTGCCGGCTTTCCTGAAGATCACGTACGATTGCTGACCGACGACGGCGCCGGAGATGCAAAGGCAACTCGTCAGAACATACTGTCAGCTGTTGACTCTTTTGCGCCGCGGGTACAGCCGGGTCACGAGGTGATCGTGTTTCTCGCAGGCCACGGCATCGCACGCGGGTTGGGTCTTCAAGCCAAGAGTTTCTTCCTGCCGGTCGACGTCGACGCGCAGTCGAAGGAGTCACTCGAAAGAACCGCCGTGGATCTTGAGGAGCTTGCGCGAAGACTCAGCGCTTTGAAAGCGTCGCAGTTTTCCATCTTCATCGATGCGTGTCGCGAAGACCCGTTTCCCGGCCGCGGCATCAAGGGCAACACGATGACTGATGTTATGAGCCGAGGTCTGCGCATCACGCCCGGCGCCGGCAGGCCGGCTGACGCTACGCCGCCTACCGCGATTGTATTTTATGCTTGCCAGGTTGGCGAGCGCGCCTACGAAGACCCTCAACTGAAGCACGGGGTTTTTACTTACTATATTCTTGAGGGGATCCGGACGGTGGCGAACAGGCCCGACGGACGGGTCGAAGCGGGCTATCTGGCAAACTTCATTCGCGAGAACGTCGCGAAATGGAGCACCGGGTTTCAGAGCCGCGCGAAGTTTTCCGCGGAACAAACCCCGATGATGGTGGCCACCGAAGTACGCGGCCCAATGGTTATCGTGCGCTTGTCTCAGGCTGCCGCCAGTCCGCCTTCACCGCCAACGACCGGGACGGTGGTGTTGGCGACATCTCCCAAAGACGCGACTTTAAGCCTGAACGGAAAGGTTCTCGGCACGGCGCCGCTCGAAAAAGAGCTTCAGCCCGGCGAGTATACGGTGCTAGCCGAGTCGCAAGGCTTTCAGCCTACCGAAACAAAGATCACCGTAGTTCCCGGCTACCAGCAGGAATTCACAATCACCTTGAAGCCGGCGACCAGCAACGCCAGCTACGAGAAGGGAGTCCAGTTCGAAGCGCAAAAGTTATGGCCGCAGGCCGTCGCCTCTTACGAACAAGCGATTCGCGAGGATCCAGGTTCGATCGCGGCGTACGAGCGGCTGGCGAGTGGGTACATGGCAGCAGCGCGTTATCGTGACGCGGTTGATCTCCTCACTACGGCTTCGGAAAAGCTGCCGGATAATGCAGCGCTGCATGCGAGACGTTCGCGTGCATTAAGCGAATTTGCGGAACGAGACGAGACTCAGGACGCGTCGATGAATCCGCGATCCGGTAAAGCGATTAAACAAAAGGACGCCGGCAAAGAAGCAGTGCGAGCCGCAGAACTTGCCGCCAAGAAAGCACCCGACCTGGCGATTGTGAATTTAGCGCTCGGCTACGCTTACGCCTTGGAAGAACGCGATAGACCAAAGGCGCTCTCAGCATTTGTGCGCGCGTCGACAATCGCACCGGAAGACCCGGAAAGCTATTTCGGAGTCGGCTACTGTTATCGACTCATGAAGCAGTACCAGCAAGCGATTCCCCAGTTGAAAAAAGCACTCGAGCTCCGGTCCGATTACTACGAAGCGCACCGCGAGCTGGCCTATTGCTATCACGCGGAGGGCGATACGGATCACGCCATTGGCGAATACAACACCGCGACCGGCTACCAAGGTGAAACCAACAATTCCGGCGAGATGGCTGGCAATCACCTCGCGCTGTCGGCTTTGTACACCGAGAAAGGTCAACAGGTGGGTGGATCTGACGGCGACGCGATCTCCAAAGCCGGCAAGGGCCACGAAACCGAAGCTCGCGGTTATGACCCCTCGCTGAAAGCAGCGATGAAAATCCTAACGGCTAGCGGGGTGTCGTATCGGATGAAGAGCTATTTGCCTTCGGAGGTGCGCAACCTTATAGATGATCAGCCGGTAAAGTTACCCGGTGGGATCAAACTGCCTTTTCCAAAGAGGAAACCTTGAAAGCGCAAGCTTGCCGCTTGTTCACCCGATCGGCGCTGATCGGTGTCGCGCTTGGCCGTAACATCTTCATCAAGTGTTGATGTGGGAGCGCATCTTCTCGGCGTGGGACATCAAATGTCGAGAAAGATCTCTTCAGGGCCCGTAAACTATCTTTCCGCCGACAATCGTGTACACGACTTTCGTGTCGAGTATCTCGCGGGGCGTCGACTGCAATAGGTTCCTTGTCAATACCACAAGATCGGCCACCTTATGAACCTCGATCGATCCTTTGGTCTTTTCTTCGAAGTTCGCGTAAGCCGTGTTGTAGGTGTACGCTCGAATCGCGTCCTGCATCGAAATCCGTTGCTCGGGGAACCAACCGCCCGCGGGCTCGCCGGAGAGCGTCTGGCGAGTCACCGCCGCGTACAGCC
>JBASRM010000733.1:0-7131 GCA_049273835.1 Blastocatellia bacterium
CGGCGTTCTGAGTTCAAGCTTTAGCTTGCGCTCCGTAGTTCCTGAGATATACACGTAAGCAAGCTAAAGCTTGAACTCAGAACGCTGAACCCTGAACTCGTTTCATCATTCTCAGTCCGTTCATCTATAATCGTCCCATGACGACAGCCCTGGTGTATGATCCCGCTTTCCTGCTTCACCAGACCCGCCGCCATCCAGAGAATCCGGAGAGGCTCAAGGTCATTCTCTCAGCGCTCCAGCAGGACGAGCCGCTGTGGACCAGATTGGTCCATCTATCGCCGAGACCGGTGTCCGATGAAGACATCATGAGGTGTCACAGCTATCGAATGATCGAGCAGATTCGTACATCGTGTGAACAAAATGCTCCTTTTCTCGATCCCGATACCGCGATTTGCCCGGAGTCCTTTGAAGTTGCCAAAGTCGCAGCCGGCGCCGCCACAGTCGCGGTTGATCAGGTCTTCAACGGCGACTCCTCTAACGCCATCGCTCTTGTGAGACCGCCGGGGCATCACGCGACTTCCGATCGCGCTATGGGGTTCTGTCTTTTCAACAACGTAGCGATAGCCGCGCGATACGCCCAGGTCCACTATGGGGCAGACCGCGTACTGATAGTCGATTGGGATGTTCATCACGGAAACGGAACACAGGAAATCTTTTATCGCGACCCCTCTGTATTTTTCTTTTCGGCCCATCAGTACCCTTATTATCCTGGTACCGGTTCGGCCGGCGAGCGCGGGTTGGACAAGGGCGAAGGGACCACGCTCAACATTCCTCTCTCCGAAGGTACGCCTGCCAGCGCACACCTCGAAGCGTTCAAAGAAGGCCTTAAGGCTATCGAGAAGACCTTCCCACCTGACCTGATAATCATCTCGGCGGGGTTCGATTCGCGGCGCGGCGATCCGCTTGGCGGGTTGATGCTTGAAGACAGCGACTTCGCCGAGATGACTCGTGGGGTCATGGAATTAGCGCATCGAGAAGCGTCGGGTCGAGTCATTTCGGTTTTGGAGGGCGGCTATAATCTTGGCACTTTGGGGGAGACGGTTAGGACTCATATCGAGATATTGTCATCATAAGAGTCTCGATTCCGAGATCGCACAATCAATAATCGTAACCCAGGGCTCCGTTCAGTAGTCCGGACGAGGGAGTGTTCTGTGATCGCCCTTTTGGCTGAATGGGAGCCGCCGTTACAGGACTGGCTGTTGCGAGACGCGATAGCGTCTTGCAGGTTTCTATTGTGAAGCTTGATCTCACAGAAAACGCGATGCGTGTCTTGGAGAAGCGCATTCTCGCTCGCGACAACAACGGCGCTGTTGTCGAGACCCCAGAAGACATGTTCCACCGAGTTGCGCTCACCGTTGCATCGGCCGATCTGCAGCACGGCACGCCTGCTGACGCCGCCTCATCAGAAGAAGCTTTCTACGAGATCATAACGAGACTCGAGTTTCTCCCAAACTCGCCTACCTTGATGAACGCCGGCCGTAACCTGGCTCAGCTCTCGGCCTGCTTCGTCCTCCCAGTTGAAGATTCGATGGAATCCATTTTCGGCACGCTGCGCGATACAGCTTTGATTCAAAAGAGCGGCGGCGGCACGGGCTTCTCTTTTTCAAGACTGCGCCCACGAGAAGACCCGATCCAATCCACCCACGGCGTCTCGAGCGGTCCGGTCTCGTTTATGCGGCTGTACAACTTCGCCACTGAAGTAACCAAGCTCGGCGGGAAGCGGTCCGGCGCGAACATGGCTATCCTGCGCGTCGATCATCCCGATATCGAAGAGTTCATCGGGGCTAAGAAGAACCCGCTCGAGCTTAATACATTCAACATTTCAGTCGCAGTTACCGACGAATTCATGGACAAGGTCAATAAAAGCGAGCGGTACGACACGATCAATCCGCGCACTGGCGAAGCCGTCAGTCAGCTGGATGCTCGGGAGGTATTGAATCGCATTGTCGAGTCAGCGTGGCGCAACGGCGAGCCGGGAGTGATCTTTATCGATCGAATCAACCGGGACAATCCGACCCCTGACCTTGGTGCGATCGAAAGTACCAACCCCTGTGGCGAACAGCCGTTGCTGCCTTTTGAATCATGCGTGCTCGGTTCCATCAACCTGGCCAGGTTCTATTGCGAAGGCTCGGTCGACTATGATCGGCTTGCGAAAGTAGTCGCCCTCGGAGTTCATTTCCTCGACAACGTGATCGACGTGAGCGAATACCCGATATCCGAGATCGCTCAGATCACCAGGATGAATCGAAAAATCGGGCTCGGGGTGATGGGTTGGGCCGATCTGTTGATCCAGTTGGGTATTCCATATGACTCCGAAACTGCGATCACGCTCGGGGAGGAGGTGATGAGTTTCATCTCAAGCGAGGCGTCGCTCGCGTCGGTCGAGCTGGCAAAACAGAGAGGTCCCTTCCCGCGCCGGGGACACGAGAGTCTCTACAAACAGACGAACAAGCCGCCGCGCCGCAACGCAACCGTCACCACCGTCGCCCCGACCGGAACCATCAGCTTGATCGCCAACTGCTCCAGCGGAATCGAACCGATTTACTCAATTGTCTACAAACGAGTCTCATTCGAATCCGAACAAATGACCTTTGTTCATCCGCTCTTTGAGCAGTACTCCAGCGCACGCGGGTTCTACTCCGCCGATTTGATGAACAAGGTTGCGAAGAGGGGTTCATTAAAGGACGTTGACGAGGTTCCCGCCGAAGCCAGGCGAGTCTTCGTGACCGCACGCGAGATCGCGCCGGACTGGCACGTGCGCATGCAAGCCGCATTTCAGAAGCACATCGACGCGGCCGTATCAAAGACGATCAACTTCGCCACCGACGCAACTGTCGATGACGTAAGAGGCGCATACATGCTGGCTCACGAGCTGGGCTGCAAAGGCATAACCGTTTACCGGGACGGCTCGCGAGAGAAACAGGTGCTGAGCACTGATCTCGGGGATATAACCGAACCGTTGACGCTCGCCTCGGCGGGTCGTGCCCAGATGGAACTTATCGAGAATCAACTCCTGGCGAAGAACCGCTGTCCCGACTGTGGCGAGACGTTGCGTCAAAACGGGGGGTGTCTCTATTGCACTTGCGGTTACTCGGTTTGTATCCAAACCTAGAACGATTTTTGACCTACTGGTTTCTGTACCACTCCACCGTACGGCGAACACCTTCATCAAAGTCGATCACAACCCGATACCCCAGTGCGCGTTCAGCCGCTTGAACTGACGCTTGCGAATCGCGAACATCGCCGGCCCTTGCCGGTTCGTGAATCGGTTCGACGCCGCTGCCTATCAACTCTTTTAGCTTCGCGAGCAAATCGAGAAGTGTGTACCGCCCGCCGCACGCCACGTTGAAAGTTTGACCGGCTACTCCCGCGGCCTCGGCCGCGAGCAAGTTTGCATTGACTACGTTGTCGACGTAAGTGAAGTCACGCGATTGAAGACCATCGCCGTAAACAACAGGCGCTTTTCCGCTGAGCAAAGCCGCGATGAACCGCGGGATCACCGCCGCGTACTGTGATTCAGGGTCCTGACGCGGACCGAATATGTTGAAGTAACGAAGACAAACTACTTCAAAGCCATAGACGTGTTGGAACACTCTAGCGTAGTGCTCGCCCACCAGCTTCGAAAGCGCATAAGGCGACAGGGGTTCCGGAGCCATGTCTTCGCGCTTTGGGAGGATCGGGGTCTCGCCGTAGACCGACGAGCTTGACGCATAAACGACACGCTTCACACCGGCGGCTCGAGCGCCCAGCAACACGTTGAGCGTTCCGGTCATGTTCACTTCGTGAGTTGTAAGCGGGTCGGCAACCGAGCGAGGAACGGACCCCAGCGCAGCTTCGTGGAAGACTACGTCAACCCCTTGGGTGACCTGATTGACCACACTCGCGTCTCGGATGTCCCCTTTTACAAGGTCGATTTCTCCGGCGACCGCTTCGAAGTTCGCCTCTTTTCCAGAACTGAAGTCGTCAAGCACTCGCACGTGATGGCCCTGTCGCACCAGTCGTTCGGCGATGTGACTGCCAATAAAGCCCGCTCCTCCAGTAACCAAATAGGTTAGCTTCGACATTCTCTCCTCTGTCGAGTTTGTGACCCTCGGCCCAGCTTGTTGTCCAGTGTAGGCGCCGCGGTCGCCGCGGTTCAAACTATTTCTTTATCAAGAAATTACCGATAGCAAGACAATCAATCCCAGAACAATAAAATCCACGTACTGCCTCTCGAGGCGTCGAGACTACGGGCTCGCCGAAAAGATTGAATGACGTGTTCAAAAGCACCGGTACCCCGGTCGCTTCGCCAAACTTTGAGAGCAACTTCCAAAACGATGGGTTAGCGTTTCGGCTAACGCTGTGAACGCGCACCAGTCCGTTTCCGAAGACCGCCGCTGGGACCAACCGGTCCTGCCCTTCCTTTATACGGCTCACGCCTTGAAGGAAATCATTCAGCGCGCTTGCTTCGAAGAATTCTTCAGTTCGTTCTTCGCAAACCGCCGCACAGAACGGGCGGAACTCTTCGCGGTGCTTGATGAACGCATTCAAGTTGTCGCGCATCAGCTCAGTAGTCGGCGAGGCCAAAATGCTCCGCGCGCCGAGGGTGCGAGGTCCAAACTCCATCGCACCGCGAAACCAACCAACGATCTTTCCCTGCGCTAGCAGCCGCGCGACTTCCCCTACAAGTTTATCTTCAGTCAAGAAATACTCGTACAGAAGCTTGCAATTGTCGAGCACGCCTTTGATGGCTTCGTCATTGTATTGAGGTCCTAGAAACGCATGCCTCATTTGATAAACCCGCTCGCCTTTGCCGAGCACTTGATGCCAAAAGTAGAGCGCCGCCCCGATCGAGCAACCCGCATTACCCGCGGCTGGCTGCACAAACAATCTGGTGAAGCCGGCTCGCCGTTCGACTGCTGAGTTAGCCAGACTGTTGAGCGCAACACCGCCCGCCAGACATAAATTCTCTTCCCCGGTCCGCTCGCGGTGGCGCAAAGCGATCTCGCACAAGACGTCTTCAATTCTTGCCTGAACGCTCGCCGCGAGGTTGCGGTGCTTCTGCGTGATCGGGTCATCCTTTGCGCGTGGTTTCAACCCGGTGCGCTCGAAGAAAAGATCCGAGAGCGCGGGGGTTCCTCCTCCCGACTGTTCGATGTAATCGAGATTCACGACGGGCAATCCCTCGCTGTCAACCCCCACCAGATCGTTGAACACATCGTCGAACTCAGGCCGCCCCGTAGGCGAAAGCCACATCGTCTTATGCCAGTCACCGTCGGGGTTGAAGCCCAACACGCTGGTCGTTGCGCTGTACACCAGGCCGATTGAGTTCGGAAATTGAGCCTCGGCATCGATGCGAAGCTGCTCACGTTCACCTCTCATAAGAGCGGCCGAGGTCATATCGCCCTTATTGTCGACCGAAATCACCGCGGCACGGTCAAAGCCAGAGGCATAGAACGCGCTCGCTCCGTGGGCGAGGTGGTGCGCCACTTCGACAAATTTTCCGCTTGGTGATAAACGCGTTTCGACCAAACGCCTGGTCCTCAGCCTTTGCTTGAGGTCGTTGAGGCTTTCGACAAAGTAAGGTGGAAACTCTTCGATTGAACGATTGTCGCGAGCGTCGATCGCCAGCGAAGAATTGAAAGCGATCTCACGGTGAAACCGCTTATGAGGCTCGAGGTAATAAGCGACACAGTCGATCTTGTCAAAGCCAATGCCTGCGCGTTCGAGGCAAAACTCAATTGACCGAAATGGCAGCCCTCCAGCGTAATTCATCCCAATGTGCCGAATGCGCGAAAGCTTTTCCTCCTCGATCGCAGCGATAACCTGGCCATCTTGAACCAACGCAGCCGCTGCGTCGCGCTCCTGGCCTGAAATGCCGAGAATGTTCATCAATAGATACCGTTATGATTCCGCGATTGGGAGAAATACCATTAACATCCGAAGAAAGGCTTTTCAAGCTGACAGTACCGCGAGCATCGGGAAGAACCACGGGTGAAAGGTTGAGAAGATGTGTAATATTGCGATGTGAGGTTGAGCAACGACGAGAGGCAAAGACTTGACGATGAACGAAACGGGTCCCTCCAATGAGCTGATCGCGAAGCAAGGCAACGCGAAGATACTTTGGGCTGAACGACATTTGCGACTTCTCGCCAGGTTGCGCGAGGAGTTTGCCGCGTCCAGGCCCTTTGCGGACTTGATGATTGGTGTCTGCCTTCATATCGAGCCAAAGTCGGCGGTCTTGTGCCGCGTCCTTCAAGCGGGAGGTGCTGAAGTCGTCATCACTGGAAGCCCCGGCACTACTCAGGACGATGTGGTTGTTGCACTGCGGCGTGCAGGGTTTGCTGTATTCGGGTGTCGCGACGACAAGATTGAGGAGCACCAAGAGAATATTCGACAGGTGTTGCAACGCAGACCTCACCTCCTGTTGGATAACGGAGCTGACCTGGTTTTCGGGCAGCTCGATGAGCCCGGCCAGAGTCGGGTGATCGGGGGCACCGAAGAAACAACAACCGGAGCAAACCGCTTGCGCGAACAGTTGCAGCGCAAACTTCCTTTTCCGGTGATTGTAATCAACGACAGTCCGTTGAAACTGATAATGGAAAATGAACACGGTGTGGGGCCGACGGTTGTAGAAGCGTTCATGCGTGCGACCAATCTACTCGTGCCGTCCAGGGAGTTCGTAGTCTTCGGATACGGCTCGGTGGGGCGCGGAATCGCAAGATGTCTGCGCGCGCTCGGAGCACACGTGACGGTTGTAGAACCGGATCCGGTCCGGGCGCTCGAAGGAGCGCTGGATGGGATGCAGATTCGAACCGTCGGCCGCGCACTGAAATCCGGGGAGGTGATTATCACGGCAACAGGTCGGCCAGGCGTCATCACAAGCGAGGATTTCGGGCGGCTTCGAGACGGCGCCATTCTTGTCAACGCCGGTCACTTTTCGTGGGAAATAGATCTGGCTGGACTGAGGCAAAGTGCGGTTTTGGCTGAACGGCTGAGTGAAGTGATTGAGGTCTTCACGCTGTCCGATGGAAAGCAAGTTACGGTTCTTGCGGGAGGTGAGATGCTGAATCTCGCTGGCGGCGGCGGCAACCCGATCGAAACGATGGATGTTGGGCTTGCGCTTCAAGCTCAATCGCTGCGCTTCCTTGC
>JBASRM010000746.1:0-4755 GCA_049273835.1 Blastocatellia bacterium
TGGAACTTTGCGACTTCGGTCATTGTCTATCTTATGGCCGCGCGCTTTTACAATAAGAGAACTGGGCTCTGGGCCGCTTTAATCTTTGTTTACTTCAGCACAAATTATTTCACTCAAGACATGATGGCGGCGAACACAGAGCTTTTGATGGCGCTGCCTTACTCGGCAGGCTTTTACTTTTTCATGCTTGCCACCCGCAGAGACAAACCGGCCACGCGCTTTGACGGCACCGTGCTGATTCCGGCAGGAGTGCTGACCGGACTGGCGGCGTTGTTCAAACAGATAGGAGTGCTCAACCTGGCGTTCTTCGCGGTGTATGAAATTCTTGTAGCGTGGAGTGCGCGGCGAAGGGATGCCGAACACCGAGCTTCTTTGGTGGCTTCGTGCCGCCGCCTGTTTGTTCACCTTGGGCTGATCGCGATCGGATTCGAATTGGTTTTGGCGACGTTTGTTTTGTGGCTCGAGTCGATGAGCGCCTTCGGAGATTTTTGGAGAAACGGGGTGGTTCTCAACATGTTTTACATAGACTCCGAGCCGCTAGGTTTGTGGGTCAGGTTCATGCTAGGCCGCGGAGTGGGGTTTGTGTTTTTTAACGCGGCGCTGTGGTCGCTTGCGTGCTGGACAGCGTGGTGCTCGATTAGAAGTGTGATCCACGATACGAGGACTGCGACCAACAGGCCGGCGATACTGAGTATGGATGTCGCGATCGTTCTTTGGACTCTGGTCTCGCTGATCGCCGTGATAATGAGCGGAAGGTTCTATGGGCACTACTTCATACCCGCGCTGCCCGGGCTGTCATTGCTCGCCGCGCGTGCCGTAGAGCCTTTAGCAGCAATGCTGAGAGATCCCGCTCATCGGCGACGGTCGATAGTGGTCGTTGCCGCGCTCTCTCTGTTCTTCGTGATCGGCTTTCTGCGATGTCACCATCGCACGGCGGTGCTCGCGTACGAGACCGTGACTGGAACGCGCACCCGCTGGAGCAGCAACTGGGGAATGACAAAACGCGAGGCCGAGGCGGAAATAATATCGCAGTTTGTGCGCGAGAGAATCTCGCCTGGCGAGCCGCTGTACATCTGGGGTTATGCACACGATGTTTACTGGCGCACCGGTTGCCGGCCCGCGTCACGATACCTGACGCCTTACTATATCGATGGACGCTTTTCTGATGCTGAAGCTACGGTGCCTGCCTCTGGTGAAGACTTCAGGCGTTTGGCTGCGAGTAATCTGCTCGGTGACCTTAAGCGAACAAAGCCACGCTTGATACTCGATGTCGAGGGGACTTTCAGGTCGCTGCCTTTTTTGGAATTGCGTGATTTCGTACAGGAGAACTACCGTGAGGAGCCGGGCATCGGCCCTGAATCCGGGCGCCCGTTTCGCGTATTGGAACTGAAGGGCAACGAGGAGAGGTTTGGAGACGAGTTGGAAAGGAATCGAAAGCAGGAGCTCAAGCGCCAGCGGTTGGGAAGATGACTTCGTGGTGTCCGCACCAGATTGAAAGTTCGCGGATGAGTGTTAAAGGCCGTGGGCCAGGCTCTTTCCGATCCACTGATCGATCATCGGAAGCGACTGACGCGGGAAGACGTGTCCAACCGGAAAGCTCTTATACTCAACCGAGCGCGCGCGTCTCGCAATTGCGTCTTTGAATGTCCGCGTGCGCTCCAGCGGATAGAACTCGTCTTTCTCGCCCGCGACAATCAAAACATCGGTGTCGCTTGAGTGATACTTGTCCTGGTCCCAGTCGCCGGGGATCCCTCCGCACACTGCGATCACTCCGCGTACGAGCCCTGGGTGGGTGAATGCAAGCCGGTAGTTCAGCGATACCGATTGGGAGAACGCAAGCAAGAAAACTGCCTGGCGTTCGATGGTGTATTGAGCCGCCGTGTCTTCGATCACCGATTGCAGTGTCTGGTGATGAAGCCGGATAGTCTCTTCCGCTTTGTACTGCATCATCCATCCGAATCCGATTCTCGGCTTGTTCGGTTCGTTCTCCGATCGCACGAAGAACGAGTTGGGCCCCTGGACGGAGGCGATAATCAGATCCGTCGAGTTGATCTTCTGGGCGAGCGCCATCATTGACTCTTTGTTCCCTTCGTATCCGTGTAACGCGATCAGAAGCGGGCGGGGCGTGGAAGCGCTCCCGTCCGGAACGTACAAGTCATAGTACAGTCTTGTCCGCTGCTCGGTCGCCTTTTCGATGATCATCCGGAGTGGCCTCGTTCCGCCTTTGTCACGGTCTGGTCTCAGTGCGATATTATCTGAGCCTATGAGTGTAGAAAAGGCGACAAGATATGTGATCTTTGGCGCTGGAGCGGTCGGTGGCGCTCTTGCCGGGCTGCTGGCGTACGCCGGATCGCGCGTCGTAGCTGTCGCCAGACCTGCTTATGCGGCGGCGTTGAAGAGAGGTGTCATCATCAGGGAGGACGGCAACCAGTTCACTGTGAGTGCCGACGCCGTCACTAGCGCCCACGAACTTTCGCCGGAAACAGGTGACGCCGCTATCATTGCTACAAAATCTCAGCATACCGAGTCAGCACTCAATGAACTTTCCGACGTCTACGATAGATCGCTGCGAGTGGTTTGTTTGCAGAACGGCGTGCGCAACGAAGAAATGGCCTCGCTGAGGTTCGACCGGGTCTATGCCGGACTAGTGTTTCTGAGTGCCGTCCAACTCGAGCCGTCGGTGATCGCGCTGCCACAAGGACGGACAATAGCAATCGGCTGCCATCCTGAAGGTGTGGACGACTTTGCGCGCGAACTGTGTTCTGATCTTAACCGGGCGGGTTTCGAAGCGCTTTCGTCTGCTCACGTAATGGCAATGAAATGGGGAAAGCTTGTCGCGAATCTTAACAACGCAACAACGACCATAACCGGCTATTGGCTTGAACAGGCGATGGCGGACCCCGCCATGCGCAGGTTGATGCTCGACGTGCGTGAGGAAGGGTTGCGAGTGCTCGACGCTGCAGGCATCGCGGTCGAGCCCCCGGCCGATGAGCCTTCGCCAATCCGAATACGCGAGATGACTGAAAAGCTCCGCAAACCTTCCAGGCGCGATGAGGACGCTTCACATCTGCCGGAGCAGCGGCGCACTTATTCATCGATGTGGCAGGATCTTTCGACGGGTCGAAAACAAAACGAGAGTGAGTTCCTCAATGGAGAAATCGTTTCTCTGGGCCGGAAGCTCGGCATCTCGACTCCTTATAACTCAACGCTTCTGGAAATTGTAAATCGTATGTTCGAAGAGGGCTTAAGACCCGGTCTGTACAGCCCCGCTGAGCTGGATGATTTCATACGCTCCAGAATGGTTGAATCGTAGGCCCCAATCCGAAATGCCCGTTTGATCAGCTTCCCGCCAAAGAATCGTAACCCGGGCTGCACAGGAGAGAAGCTATGACGGGTACGTCAGGTGTCCGGTTTAGCCGCAACACATTCACAATGTTGACATTGGCGATTTTGCTGTTATATTTATCCCCATCAGAAACTGTCAGCCCCTGAATTCGCGAAAAAAAGAACTTTGACACTTGGATTCGCACGCACTCGGCCTGGTTCGGCTTGTGCCGTAGCGTGCCTGCTTTAAGGTGGGAGTCATGGTGAAATCCAATAGGGTCGTTGCAAGCATAACGACGCTGATGCTTGTGTTGGCAATACCTTTCGGTGATGCTCTAGGGCAGAGCAAGGTCGCTAAGCAGATCGAGCCTTTCGATCCTGTCGACTTTATCAAGAGCTTTCGCATAGGGATGAGCTACGTGGAGGTTCAAGGGGCGTTGCCCAAAACTGCGGAACAGGACATCCTGGCGTACATATCCTCGGAAGAAGCATTTCTATTGGGCGTGGATATGCCCGGTGGTACGACGTGGAGCGCTTCGTTCAAGTTTGACACGCTCGACACGCCAGCTCGCCGCCCGGAACAACTGATCGAGTTTAGTTGTATCGGGGGGCTAACAACGCGAAGCGAATCGTTTGAAACAATAGTGCGGAAAGTTACCGCAGCGTTCGGTGAGCCTGTGGAGATAAACCGGTCTCAGGAGAGGTTCCAGCAGGCGGGCTGGCGGGTGTCCGGAGGATCATTGCTGACCCTCGAGTACTCGACGATGCCGGGCGCGGGGAACAACAATTTGAGCATCGAGTTCGTGATCAAAAAGAACCCTCGCAAGCGCCCGTCAGATTCAAACGCGGTAGCCTAGTCCAACCATTCTGTGGTGTTTCCCTGGTTCTGGTGCGCACGGCTCTGAAGCCGAGCAACGGCGTATCCGCGGCGAGGAGTCGCTGAGACCAAGCCCACCCCAGTCGATTTATTTCTTCTATCAAAAAGCTGCCCAAAAAGTTTCTGCCCAAAAAGCCGGGAGTCTCCCAAGAACTTCGTGGGCTTACTTATTAGGGTTGATACGGTCGAACCATCGCTTAAACAGATCAACCTGTGTTGTCATTGCTGCAATGTCTATTGCGCTTACGATGAGTAGCGGTACAAATGCCAATTCTTCTGCACGAAATCGGCTCAACCCTATTAATGTTGTCGAGAGAAAATAGGTAACTAAGATCAAAAGTATCGTGAGAGAATTGATGAACGCCCACCATCCGATGATACCGCTGGTATCGTGTTTTCGACAAGCGAACCACCAAAGAGCATCATAAAACAAAATTAACATCAGCATTATGGGAAAGAGCCGTCTTGGCTTATCATGAATTTCAATTGAACTCGCAAGAGTGAAAAAGAAAATGAAATGAACGAATCCAAAAAGAAAGTCTAATGTATAGTTC
>JBASRM010000753.1:0-2227 GCA_049273835.1 Blastocatellia bacterium
GAAGTTACTATCGAAAATCACCGCCCCTACTTCGGGCGAGATAACGATAAATGGGCGCCTATCAGCGCTGATCGAAGTGGGGTCGGGATTTCATCCGGACCTTACCGGGCGCGAGAATCTCTATTTGAGCGGCGCGATTCTGGGGATGCGCCGTAGTGAAATAACAAGAAAACTGGATAGCATCGTGGATTTTGCAGGGGTGAGAGAGTTTATTGATACACCGGTCAAGCGATACTCCTCGGGTATGTACGTCCGTTTGGGATTCTCAATAGCTGCGCACCTTCATCCCCACATCTTATTGCTCGATGAGGTTCTTGCAGTTGGCGACGCTTCGTTTCAGATGAAGTGTTATGACCGCATCAACGAATTGAAGAAGACGGGCACGACAATCGTCTTTATTTCACACGATTTGAACGCCGTCGAGTTTTTGTGTGATCGGGCGCTGCTTCTCGGTTGCGGCGAGATCGTTGGAGACGGCCCGCCATCCGAAGTAATAAGGCATTATCGAGCGACAGCAAACTACCGAGAGAGTTCCAGGGAGAATACTCGAACTGATGAGGCCAAGTCGATACGGATTACCGGACTTAGACTTCAAGCCTGTGATGGTCGCGACGTGGCAACAGCGTCGACGGGAAGCCCGCTCTTAGCGGTGGTCGAATTCGAGGCAACCGAGTTCCTCGACGATGTAATCTTTGAGATTTTCTATTACGCACAGGATGGCAGTCTTCAGTGTCAGTTCTCAACGTTCGCTGAGCAGATCGAGATTGATCGCGGAAGCGGGGCGGTACACTTCTCTTGCGATGAGCTCGGATTACGGCCCGGCATTTACTCTGCGGAAGCAACAATCAGACGGCGAACGGATGGTGAAGAAATTGATTGGCTTCCTCGATCAGCAATTCTGCGGGTCGATCTTGGGGTTACAATCCGCGGAAGATTTCATGTTCCACACAGCTGGCAAATCAAGCAATACAGGCATTCGATACCGTCAGCACAGAGTCTCTACGAGATTACTTCCGGGTTTCACGCTGCTAGAAATGATAGTGAATGATAGAGGAACCATTAACGCGAACCGCGCATTCGCCCAAGATTATGAATAGAGGAATCGGGTCAGTCGTCCGCGGTGTAATGCCGACTCCGCTTTATCGCTGGGTTAGTGTAATGCTGCGTGGTGTCGAAACGCCGCCACCGGTAGGACGGGTAGGATTTGGCAACCTCCGACGCTTAACGCCAATAAGTCGCGTGTTCGGATTTGACCGCGGCACACCAATTGATCGCTATTACATTGAAAATTTTCTAGCTTGCAATGCCGCGGATATCAGGGGAGCGGTGTTGGAGGTCGGCGATAATGCCTACACGCGTAGATTTGGGGGCAATCGTGTGACTCAAAGCGATGTGCTGCACGTATCGGACGAGAATCCTCGAGCAACTATCATATCCGATCTCGCCAATGGAGAGAACATTCCTTCCAATACCTTCGATTGCATTATTCTGACTCAGACACTGCAACTCATCTATGACGTTCCAGCCGCGCTCGTTACACTGCGACGGATTCTGAAACCCGGCGGTGTACTGCTGGCAACGATTCCTGGAATCTCTCAGATAGATCACGGCGAATGGGGTGAGTCGTGGTATTGGAGCTTTACCCTCCTGTCGGCGCGGCGCCTTTTTGAAGAAGCCTTCACTTCCAACCCTCTGAGAATAGACTCTTACGGCAACGTGCTCGCGGCGACGGCATTTTTGCAGGGAATCGCTCTTGAAGAGTTGAGCGAGGATGAGCTCAATCACAACGATCCTGACTATCAGGTCACGATAACCGTGAGAGCGGTGAAAGAGGCGCGAGATTGACAGGAACGGTTCTCGAAAAACTCAGGCGAAGTTTTGCAAGTACCCGGAGATATCTGTCGGGACGCACGCTGATCCTGCTGTACCATCGCGTCGGCGACGCGGACTCGGATCCCTGGCAGTTGGCGGTTACTCCTCAACATTTCGACGAGCAACTTCAAGTGTTGAGAAAATATGCCTGGCCATTGTCGCTTCGAGAACTTTCTACGGCTCATGGGAGAAATTGGCATCCCGGGCGTCGAGTGGTAATTACGTTTGATGATGGATACGCCGATAATCTGACCGCTGCGAAACCGCTGCTGGAAAAGCATGATATACCGGCCACGGTATTCATTGCCACCGGATACACCGGCGCGGATCGCGAATTCTGGTGGGATGAGCTTGA
>JBASRM010000755.1:0-6459 GCA_049273835.1 Blastocatellia bacterium
CCCTGATGCAAGCGATCGGAATCTCCGACGAAGCTGCTTACGAACTCCGCTTGAAGGCCGAACTACGAACTCTGCGCAGGTAGATTCTACCACCCGAGAGCAGTCAATCAAGCGACGCCGGAATCAATGATGTTACTTGATATCAACAGTGGCGTTGTGTCATATATTGCCCCGCAAAAGACAGAGTCAAACCTTCAACTCGCCGGCGATCCGCCGCCAGGCAAGGGCTTGAACTCCATGAGGTTTAATCGGGAGATCATATGTGGAACAAACTGAATCGCAGAGATTTCGTGAAGTCGGCCATCGGCGCAGGTGCTTCAATAAAGTTATTCAGCCGAGCGCCAATCGTCATGGGTAAGGTGCGCGGCGCCAACGATCACATCAATGTCGGGATGATCGGCGTTGGCGGCCGCGGCAATGATCTGCTCGGCTGGGTGATGAAAACTGGTGAGCAGCCCAACACTCCGGCTCGTGTAGTCGCCGTCTCAGATGTCTATGCTCGGCGTTTAAACAAGGCAAAAGAGACCGCAAAGTGCGAAGGCTTTCTAGACTATCGCGAAATACTGGAACGAAAAGACGTTGACGCGGTGATCATTGCGACTCCCGATCATTGGCACTCGCGTATCGCAATCGAAGCGATGGACAAGGGAAAAGACGTCTATCTCGAAAAGCCGATGACCCACACGATTGAAGAAGCGAAGCGCGTTACCGAGAAGGTCACTTCGAGCGGGCGCGTTCTTCAGGTCGGGTCGCAAACCACGAGCTCCGATCAATGGTGGAAGGCCCGCAAGGCTATTCAAGACGGGATGATCGGCAAGCTGATAATGAGCCAGGGGTCTTATCATCGCAACTCGACCGGCGGTGAATGGAATTGGAAGATCGATACGACGGCCGGTCCGGATGGCAAAGGGGATGACTTTATCGATTGGAAGATGTGGCTTGGCGACGCGCCAAAAAGAAAGTATGACGCCGACCGCTTCTTCCGCTTCCGCAAGTACTGGGACTACTCCGGCGGCATCGCAACTGACCTCTTTTATCACGTGATGGCGCCGCTCAATATCTGTTGGGGCGAACCTCAGTTTCCGTATCGCGTGATGGCTAGCGGAGGGATCTACGTGTTCAAGGACGAGCGAGAGGTCCCAGACACTTTCACGCTGACTGCCGACTACGCAAAGGGCCACACTCTTGTGCTTAGTTCTTCGATGGGCAATGAGACGCACATTCCAGGTCTGATACGCGGGCACGAAGGGACGATAATGATGGTCCCCGATGGAAGGTTCGAAGGGAAGGTCGACTCTATCACCGTGACTCCATCGCGCATATTCAAGCAACAGTTCGAGGGCAAGTACGGTGCGGCAGAAATGAAACTCATGTGCGAGCCTCGCGAGTCGCATATGGAAAACTTCCTGCGCTGCGTTCGCACTCGAGAAAAGCCGGTGCTCGATGCGCAGACAGCTTACAAGGCGATGGTCACGATCGGCATGAGCGTGCAATCGTACCGAGAAGGACGAGTGCTCTACTTTGACGAGCGCAGGCAAAAGGTCGTCTCCGAAGCGCCAAGGGCTTAATGCAAAGTCGCAATGCCGCGTTGCGCACTTGTTGCGTTGCAGTTGTTGGCGTCGCGGTTGTTGGCGTCTTTGCAAAGGTGGCAAAGAGACGCACTTTCGAAAGCAAGACAACTCGACGGATGGAGGAGGCGAGGCGCCGACCCGCCGCGCCTCTTCTCGAACATCAGATCTATGGAGCCGACGATGGCAGCTCTGAACACAGACCGGGCAATTGACGCGTGGGCGCAACCGGCGCTTATGAACTTTGACGATCTTCCCGAAGTCGCTCGTCTATTCAAACAATCACACACCTCTCACGTCATCGACTCGGGAATCACTACAGAGCAGATGGTTGCTTCGATGGACGAAGCGGGCGTCGAGAAAGTTATGCTTTGCGCCTGGCATCGGCCGGGCATGTGGATAATCACCAACGATCAGATCGCGGAGATTGTGGATCGATTTCCGGATCGGTTTGCCGGGGTTGCGGCGGTAAATCTAGAGAAACCCGTCGACGCAGTTCTCGAGCTCGACCGCGCGGTTACGCAGCTAGGGTTCAAGGCCCTCCGGGTCATCCCCTGGCTGTGGAAGCTCCCGCCCAACGACAAGCTTTACTATCCTCTCTACGTGAAATGCATCGAGCTGGAAATCCCGTTCTGCACCCAGGTCGGTCATACCGGTCCGCTGATGCCCTCAGAACCCGGCAGACCCGTTCCGTACCTTGACGAAGTGGCGCTGACGTTTCCAGAGTTGAAGATCGTTGGAGGTCACATAGGTTATCCGTGGACGGATGAAATGATCGGTCTTGCGTGGAAACACGAGAATGTGTTTATCGACACCTCGGCACATCTGCCGCGCTACTACCCGCAGCAGTTGATTCACTTCCTAAAAACTTATGGCAAACTGAAGGTGTTGTTCGGAACTAACTTTCCGCAGTTGCCCTTCGAGAAGTGCATGGATCAGGTCCGGGCTTTGGAGCTGCCGGACGAAGTAAGATCCAGTTTCCTGCGTGACAATGCAAGGCGGGTTTTTAAGCTCGACTGAAGACCACCTACGCGGAAGGTCTCAGTCTGAAGGCCCGCGTTTAGCCACCAGGTTTGAGTACAAGACCCATTTGCCGTCGACGAACCCACCCACAAGCGTATAGGTCTCCGTCATGGAGTTAGAGATGGCTCTCCAGTTACGGAACAGCTTATCGGGTGGCTTTGAATCCAGCTCAACGCGACTGTTCGGTAATGCGTACACCATTCTGGCGAAGGTGGCGATCTCACCCGGGCTGGCTGAGCCTCGAAGAACCGCAGGCAACAAAGTTTGCAGTCTGGTTTGCGCCTCGGCGCGACCCTGCGCCTGTTTCGCTTGCTCTTCGTTGTTCGAGTCGAGCTGTTGCTGAGTCTGACCCGCCCTCGACTTAAGCGCTGCGTTCTCCTGAAACAGATTTTTCTTTTCCGTTTCGGTCGAGGAGTACAGCGCGTAGTTGGTCGCCAGCAGTACGATCGCGCCTGCGAGCGCGGCCAGGCTGATGACCATAGCCAGGAAAAGCCAGCGCCTCTTCATAGCTTCGGTCTGCTCGATCTGTTCCCGGATTGTGTCGACATCGCTCTGACCATAGCTGACAAACGAATCGGTACGGGTTCGAGTAACTCGGCGGAGTGGTTGATTGGTAATTTCCATAGCTTCTCTCGAAGGTGGCTGAGGTTCGATCGAGCCTGGGCGGTAATTTCAGCGTCCGCACTGTTATCTTACACCCGTCCGCAAGGTGAATGCACTAGAGTTGAGCGTTGGAGAGGGGGAAGGCTTAGACTCCCCTATTCGATGTGGCTTGATTGACGCGGCACGCCGCATCGGCAATTTGCTGAATCGAAGGGCCCTTTGCGTTCTTTGCGCGCAAACGGTTTCTCACAAAGACGACTCGCAAGAGCGCGAACGAGTGACCGGTGGTTCCTCATCTCAAGCCACAACCAACCCGGAGTCTTCCATGAATAGATACTTGCGCCATTCCGGCCGAGACTCGGCGGCGTGGCACATCGCAGCTCGCTCCATCCCATAAGTCAACGCAGCCGGGTTTGCGAGCAGCGGCATCCTCGCTTCCTCGGGAGTGCGGTCGCCCTTTCGCTGGTTGCAAGCGAAGCAAGCAGCGCAGAGGTTCTCCGCGGCGGTGCGTCCGCCGCGCGAACGCGGCAAAATATGGTCAACCGTCAGATCGAATAGACCGCCCTTCATTCCGCAATACTGGCAGCGGAATCGGTCACGTGCCAGAATGCGCGATCGCTTGGTACTCGATCTTCCTTGTCGTCCCCTCACGTCGATGTATTCGATCAGTCGAATAACCCCGGGCGCCGGAAACACGAAATGCTGCGAGCGGAGCACACGATCCCCGTCCAGCTCCACCACTGCAGCCGAGCCTTTCCAGACCAGACGAACGGCACGGGGGATCCCAACAATGCCGAGCGGCTCGTATGAAGCATTGAGCAGCAAAACTTTTCTCTTTAACACCATACATCAACTCATTTCGTGACGGTGAAGCCGGCGGCCAGATTCGAACTGGTGTCTAATGCTTACGAGACAGTCGCTCTGCCCATTGAGCTACGCCGGCAAAGTGGTCAGGGAGAGACTTGAACTCTCACGTCCGGTTTGTAGGACCGGCGCCCTACCATTAGGCCACCCGACCATAAGAACATCGACCCGGCGACCTGGAGACGCGGCGATCGGAGAGAGATCAACCGCTCCAGGGTCCATTTCCAAACTACTCCAGGTCGCACCGCCTAGAGCCTCGTGTGAGAGTCGAACTCACGCCCTCGGTTTGGAAGACCGAGATCATAGCCGCTAGACCAACGAGGCAATGTAGTAGAGCTTCGTGCCGGATTCGAACCAGCGCCGCCGGTTTACAAGACCGGAGTCATAGCCACCTAGACCAACGAAGCTTTGATAGTGTCTTGCGGAGGAATCCTTCTCGTTTAACAGCGGTCAGGCAGAATGCCTGCGCTGCAAGTTAGTGACTCCGGCGAGACTCGAACTCGCGGCCTTCGCTTTCGTAGAGCGACGCTCTTGATCCATCTGAGCTACGGAGTCTCAAACAAGGGCGGACGGCAGGAATCGAACCCGCATGGACTTGTTTCGAAGACAAGCGCCTGATCCATTCGGCCACGTCCGCAAGCTGCGAAGCCAGGGGTCGAACCTGGAATCTCTCGGTTCAAAGCCGAGCGTGTTGCCAGTTACACCACTTCGCAATACTGGTGGTTGGGGCAGGATTCGAACCGGCTGCCTCTGGAGCTTCAAACCAGCGCTCTTCCTAATGAGCTTCCCAACCACGCGAGAACCCGATGATCGACGATCGAAAATCCTTCGAGTATTCTCGGGCGACTCTACTTCTCCCAATGCCCGCCTTCGCGGCTTACAATAAGAACTGGAGCCCGCGACGAGATTCGAACTCGTATAAGACCCTCACCGCGGGTGCCGCTCTTCCGTTGAGCTACGCGGGCTATCCGACCGAGGCTGCCGGCAGGAATCGAACCTGCGTCAACGAGTTTAGGAAACTCGCGCCTCATCCGCTCGGCCACGGCAGCGAAATGGTGGAGACTATGGGGCTAATCCAAAATCGAAAATCCTCATGCTCCGGCCGAGACTCGAACTCGGATCGCGCACTGATCTGGTGCTTGCAGGGTATAAGCCTGCCGCTCTTCCAATTGAGCTACCGGAGCTCATCGCGCTCGTTCAATCCAAGAAACCATTGCCGCCCATAGACCGCGACTGGGTGTTCAAGAACACTCGGTGCCAATCCTCGAGGAACACCGTTTTGTGATCCGGATGCCACACGCGCCCCCGCGCAAAGATCTTCAAGTAGTCCTGCGGGCGGACCCACCAACCCGCACCCGGCAGCTCAAAACGACAAACCTGCTCGCACATATGAGGCTTGCTCCCGGGCGCCCGGCTCAGCGGCTCGTTGTAGTGGATCGACCCTTTATTCACGTAAAGGTTGGGCGCGGGCACGAAAAACCACTCTCCCTGCCGGATGAATGCCTGGTTCCGTCGTCGTAGCCGATCCCGGGTTCGAATTCCCTTGCGTCGCTCGGCCAGTTGGACCTCTCGAGGCTTCAACGCGGCGAGCGCCGTCAACACATTCGAGACATCGACATTAAGCAGTGTAGCTGCGAACCAGTGCCTCTCATCGTGCCCACAAAGAACCTTGTCCTTGCTGTTTAACTGCCTCACGAGTAACAACAGGTGGCGGAGGTCCCGTCGAACATCTATCACTTCGACGGACACTTCGGAATCGTTCGGAACCCCAATGTCGAAGTAGTCGCCTTTCCGATCCTTGTTGATATCGATTCGGAACCACCCCGCGTGAGTCTTTGCTCGCGCGCCAATTCTCTCGAATTTGCGGCGAATTAGTTCGACGTCCGTACTCATCAGTCTTTTCCTTTCCAAAGCCAACATTCCATTAGAAGAGCAGCGCCTGATTCCGCTCGGCCACGCCAGCATTCAACATCAGCGGGATCGACGAGATTCGAACTCGCGTAGTCTTGATCGACAATCAAGTGCCTGAGCCTCTCGGCCACGACCCCGATGGCGGCGATGGCGAGACTCGAACTCGCTAAGACTGAGTTGAGAACCCAGGCGCTCGACCGCTTTGCATTCATCGCCGTGAATACCGCCTCCAGGAATTGAACCCGGACTCTTCCGCTAATCGGGCGGACGTGTTGCCAGTTACACCAAGGCGGCGTGCTTCAAAGAGCTGGCTCCGGGAGAAGGGCTCGAACCTTCACTCTCCGATTTCAGAGACCGGCGTGTTGCCAGTTACACCATCCCGGAACTTGATCAATAGCTCAGGGCGAACGACAGGATTCGAACCTGCCCGCCTCCCCACCAGCCACCTAAAAACTGAAATCAAACGTTCTGAGTTCAAGCTTTAGCTTGC
>JBASRM010000759.1:0-6672 GCA_049273835.1 Blastocatellia bacterium
GTCGTGATACGACCACGCGTTGGCGACAAGCTCCGGCGTCGAGAGGATCCAGCCAATTCTCAAACCCGGCAAACCGTAGGCTTTCGACAGTCCGCTGGTGACGATCAACTTATCGTACTTGCCCCAGAATGTCGGGGTTACATCGCGTTGAAGCTCGGCGCCGCGATACACCTCGTCCGCCAGCAGCCAGGCGTCGACTCTGCGCGCGCAGGCAACAATCCGCTCCATTTCCTGTTCGGTCAGAATCGCTCCAGTCGGGTTGTTGGGATTACAGACAGCGATGAGTTTTGTTCTGGGTGTAACCGCTCGCTCAAGAGCATCGAGGTCCGGCGCCCACTCGAGTTCTTCGATTAGCGGCAAGGGTCTTATCTCAGCTCCGAAAGCCCGCACCAGCCCCCAAAGCTGCATGTAGTTGGGAAGCATCATGACCACTTCATCGCCCGGCTCAGTCAGCATCCATGCGACCAGGAAGTTTGCCTCAGCGGTCCCAATGGTCGCGATTACGTTTTCTTCAGACGCGCCGGGATAGATCGCCGCAATCGACCTTCTCAGTTCGGGGGTGCCGTTCGATTGGCTGTAGCCAAGCTCGACAGCAAGCAACGCTTCGCGTTCCGCCTGATCGGGGATGAGTTCGGCGATCGACGCCGGGTGGACGCCGCTCTCGGATAGGTTGTAGCGGACAAGGTTTTCCCAGGTCGATTGCATCCGCTCCATCTGGAACTGTTCGAGCTTCATCGTTCTCTCCTGCGGTAGCGTAGACTGTCCAGTCTGCGCACGTTCTGACCGGCAACCCCCAACGTTGGGGGTGTTGGGGTTGCGACAGAGGCGCGCCGCGTTTTGGAGGTTCGCCTACTTCAATAACCTCGCAAGTCTCGTTCGGCGTAGTCGCAGACCAACCGCTCCGGGTCTCGCTCGTTAAAAGCCTCCTGGTTCAACCAAATCTTGACGCGGCCGTCGCCGGACTCACAGATTATCTGGTCGAAGTGAACAAAGTGTCCGGTGAGCTGGCCAAACTCGTTAAAGATGTATGCCGGGATCAAGCCGCGAATCTCGCTGAACGGGATGATCATCCTTGCCTCCGTCAAATTGAGGATGACAGCATAGATTAAGAGATGTGGCTCGGCAAGCCGCGACCATATTCAGCTGGATTCTTATCACGACCCGCTGCCTGGCACCGGGCAGGGAGCTCTCTGATATAATCGGTGGTCATTCAAAAACGTCGGAGGAAACGATGAAGCTCCTATCAATGGTCGTAGAAGGTCGGCACCGCGGAGGCATACTGAAAGGGGAAGAGGTGCTCGATGTCACAGGCTTTTGCGAGATCATCGAGGAAAAAGGCGAGTGGATCGAGGCTGACACGGACCCTAGCACATACCATCACATTGAAGGGGCCTATCGAGATGCGATAGACGTTTATCACCGCGGGTCGAAATGGCTGCGCAACCTTTTCGCGAAGTTGGATAGCACCCCCACTTTGGTTGATGAGTTGCGCGAAACGGGAACACTCACTCCCCTTGCAAATGTCCGGCTCGGCCCGCCGGTCATCGCGCCGGGAAAGATCCTTGCGGTGGGGTTGAACTATGCTGCCCACGCTGCGGAACAGAATGCGAGCCCTCCTGACTTCCCCCTTATCTTCTCCAAGTGCGTCACAGCGCTTATTGGTGAGTCGGGCGAAATCAAGCTGCCGCGAATCAGCGAGATGATCGACTACGAGGCGGAGCTTGCATTAGTGATCGGTAAAGAAGCCAAGTCGGTTCGAGCGGATGAAGCGATGGGTTATGTCGCGGGCTTCACGATAATGAATGACGTGACAGCTCGGGACCTGCAGCGTCGCGAGCGCCAGTGGGTCCGCGCGAAGGGATTGGATACGTTCGGCCCATGCGGTCCGTGGCTGGTGACCACCGACGAAATCTCCGACCCGCACTCGCTTGATATTGAACTCAGGGTCAACGGGGAAGTGCGGCAGCATTCAAACACCAGCGATCTGATATTCAAGGTCCCTCAGTTGATCGAGTTTATATCGCAGGACCTGACCTTGAAGCCCGGCGACATCATCTCGACAGGCACACCATCAGGTGTCGGCGTCTTCAGGGATCCACCGGTGTTCTTGAAAGGTGGCGACCGGGTCGAGATCACAGTCGAGCAGATCGGAACACTTCGGAACACCGTGGTCGCCGTTAACGCCTAGAATCAGAACGATGATTTGGGTCTGATGTTGGAGCGCGATACGGCGTAAGCTCACACACTATTGGGTAACCCAATTCTCAAGGGATGGGCTCAGTTTGCCGGTCGCGGAGGCAGCTTGCGATACAAGTCTTCTGGTTTCGAATTGGCCGGCAACGTTTCAACCACGATATAGTCCGGAATCAAAATGTAAATCCTATCTCCCAATGAGTTTATGCGTGGGACCTCCCACACTATTCCGTTCCATGCAGCCAAATCGAACGACTCAGGGTCATCCGGCGTCCCGCGAATCCTGATCCATGCCTCCTGACCTTTTATCATTACGACTCAACCGCACCCTCAGTGGCAACCAGTGACTTGCTGAAGGGGCAAGTACAAAGTGCCACACTTTAATGGGCAATATCAAGATAGCCCGCCCTGAGTGTTTTTACGAGAGATAAGACACCTGATGAAAATTCGCAAGGTTTTGGAATAACCCAGAACGGGTCGCATCTCGGAGCGCGAGAGGGCGACGCTGGCAGGGTTGGGGTCCGGAGAATGGAGGTGCCAAATAGAGAACGCGACAACCGTGATGCGATGCGATGTAAGGTCCTCAGATGACCGTTGTGACAATTTCACGAATGCTTCGTTGGAGCTCGGCGTCGTCGGTGATCGGGCTGGTTATGGCAACTTCGCAGGCGAGGTGAGGATGGATGCCGCTGCTCACCAATTGAGCGGCGTAAACCAGCAGCCGTGTAGAGACACCTTCCTCGAGACCGTGGCCCTTCAGGTTGCGAACCTTCTCGCCGATAAGCACCAGATCACGAGCGGTTTGCTCATCGATGTTGCCTTCGTGGATCAGGATGGCAGCTTCGAGGTGTGGCGGCGGATAATCAAATTCCAATCCGATAAAGCGCTGCCTTGTCGATTGCTTTAGATCCTTTAGCACGCTTTGATAGCCTGGGTTGTACGACACGACAAGCATGAACTCCTCGGGTGCCTGCAGGATGGTGCCACGCTTCTCGACCGGGAGGATTCGGCGATCGTCGGTCAGTGGATGGATCAAAACTATGGTGTCTTTCCGCGCTTCAACCACTTCGTCGAGGTAACAGATAGCCCCATTCTTGACTGCCTTGGTGAGGGGTCCGTCGTGCCAGACAGTCTCATCGCCTTCGAGTAGAAACCTACCCACTAAATCGGTCGCGGAGAGGTCTTCGTGGCAAGCGACGGTCATGAGCGGGCGCCTCAGCCGGAACGCCATGTATTCGATAAAACGGGTTTTGCCGCAGCCGGTCGGCCCCTTGAGCATCACCGGCAGCTTGGCCCGGTAAGCTGCCTCGAACAGTCCTACCTCTTTGCCGACGGGTAAATAATAGGGTTCCCGCGCGATGACGTGCTTTTCGATTGCTTGTTCTACCGTGGCTTGATCGACAGTCATATGAATTTAAGCGTGATGCGCGAAAGGTGATGCGTGATGCGATTCGTAAATGCGTGATTCGTAAGGCGTGATTCGTGATTCGTAATGCGTGATTCGTGGTTTGTAATTCGTCATTCGTGACTCCCCGATCACGCATCACGCTTCACGCATCACATCACGTTTCACGCATCACTGTTTCGTTCATTTCCGCAATTTCCCAACGTTGTGTATAATTTTTTACCCTGAACCTTACATGCAAGCTTAAGTGAGCGGGTCACGAACGGCAATCATAGCATCGCGAAACCGCGTGAGCAAAGATCGGGCGAAAGATGACTGTAGCAGTAGCGATGAGCGGCGGCGTAGACAGCTCGGTCGCAGCCGCCATATTAAAACGCCAGGGCCACGACGTCGTCGGCTTCACGATGCAGTTGTGGAATCAGCGTCGAAGACTGGCGCCCGATGAAGAGCCTCAGCCGTCGCGATGTTGCTCGCTGGACGACGTCTACGATGCGCGATGCGTTGCTCAGGATCTGGGAATCCCTTTCTACGTTTTGAATATGGAAGAAGAGTTCGAGCGCGCGGTGGTTCGGCCTTTTGTCGAAGACTACCTGGCCGGGCGGACGCCCATCCCGTGCGTGTCTTGTAACACCAAGCTGAAGTTCGCGCGTCTGGTGACGGTGGCTCGCGAGGTCGGCGCGGAACGCGTCGCAACCGGCCATTACGCACGGGTGGACCACGACGAGCCAGGCGGACGATTCAGGCTAAAGAAGGGACTCGATCCGGCCAAGGATCAGTCTTACTTTTTGTTCGAGATGACACAGAAGCAGCTTGCACGCGCCGTTTTTCCGCTGGGCGAGATGACAAAAGCCGAGGTGCGCGAGATTGCACGGAGCGTTGGGCTCGAAACTGCCGAGAAGCCCGAGAGCCAGGAAATATGCTTTGTGCCGGACGGCAACTACGCGCGTTTTGTTGAGAACTTTTCCCAATATGAACTGAATGCGGCTAAGCCAGAAAATGGTGAGATCGCGACTGCAAACGGCGAGGTGATTGGCGAGCACGCGGGATTGCATCGATTTACCATAGGCCAGCGGCGAGGCATCGGCATCGCTTCCAGCGAACCGCTCTACGTAGTCAAGATCGATGTGCCGCGAAACAAGCTTGTGGTGGGCGGGCGCAGCGAGCTCTACCGGAAATCGTTTATCGCAACCGGTGTAAACTGGGTGTCGATCCCGCAGCCGGAAGATCCGGTGCGAGCTGATGTTCGCATACGCTATCGAGCCGCTGAGGCCCCGGCATCCATTATTCCGATTCAAGCCGGGCGCGTGCGCGTCGAGTTTGATGAGCCACAGCCGGCAATCACACCGGGGCAAGCCGCGGTCTTCTATGATGGTGATCTGGTGGTCGGCGGAGGCTGGATCGAATGAAGACCCAAACTCCAAAAAGCCGAATCAGAAAGGCACCACCACGGTTGTTAGTGCTCCTGTTGTTGACATTTAGCTTTTTGTCGTTGACGTTGTCTTGTGGTTCCACTCGCGCGGGAGCGGTCCAGGCCGGCGCGGCGTTCGGTAATTGCCCGGTCTGCCAAATGAAAGTTAAAGCATCCGATGAGTGGGCGGCCGAGATTTATTACCAGGACCGGACAAAGCTGATGTTTGAATCGCCGGGAGATATGCTGGCGTTTTACACCTCGCCTTCCGGTTACGATGTCGACGATACACACAAGGATCGAGCTAAGATCGAACGAATCGCGGTGAAGGACTATCAATCGAAGCAACCGATCGACGCGCGTCTGGCGAGGTTTGTTTACAAGAGCAGGGTCGAAGGGCCGATGGGACCGGATTTTTTGCCGTTCGATAAACGGGAAAGTGCCGAAGCGTTCATCGCGGCAAATGGAGGATCCCTGTTGACTCTCGACGAAGTGACCACAGAGATGGTCCGGGATTTGAGGAAATGATTGTGGGAATCAATACACAAGAAAACATTCCAGGACATGTAAGGGCGTCCCTCCGTAGGCGCCCCTCGGTTGTGAAACGGCGCTTTGAACTGAGGAGGGGCGCCCACGGAGGAACGCCCTTACATGTCCTTACGCTTGCCTTGCTAACGGTGCTCTGTTTGCCCCTCACCGCATTTGCGCAAGGCAGCGAGCGCGTGGTGAAGGCGAAGGGCTTCGTATCGGTTGATGGAGTGCGCCCTCGCGATAAGTTCAAGGTGGCGATTGCGATTGAAGTCGGCGAAGGCTATCACGTCAACGCGCATCATCCCTCGCTCGCCTTTCTAATTCCGACCTCCGTCGCGTTCGACGCCGCTTCGGGTATCTCGATCTCAGAGGAGAGATACCCCGCGCCGAAACATCGGAGGTTTGAATTCGCACCCGAAACCGAACTTGCTGTTCACGAAGGCACGTTGTACGTAACCGCCGACGCGCAGGCAGACGAGGCGATTCAACCAGGAATCACGACGATTCGCGCGATGGTTACCGTTCAAGCCTGCAATGACTCGCAATGTCTCGCACCTTCGGACTTGTCGGTTGAGATCCCCATCAAGGTTGTCCTGGCGAAACAACCGGTCAAGCCGGCGAACGAGGAACTGTTTGCGACGGCCGCGGCCGCGCCGGTGGACGAGAGGACCGAACCTCAAGTCAGCGGCAGTCTGGTCGAGTATCAGGGAAGCGCGCCGCCGCCTAACAAGATCGCTGAGTTGATTTCAAGCCGCGGGCTCGCGCTCACGTTGCTGTTCGTTTTTCTGTCGGGTCTGGTGCTCAACACGACGCCCTGCGTCTATCCGATCATTCCAATCACAATCGGCTTCTTTATGAATCAGGGCGCTTCCGGCGCAGGGAAGCCGAGCCTGCGTCGAACCTTTTCGATGGCGTTGATGTACGTGCTCGGCATGGCCGTCACTTACTCTGTGCTGGGGGTGATCGCTTCGTTGTCGAAGGGCTTGTTCGGGGCGGCGCTTCAGAACCCGATCGTGCTTATCGTGCTGGCTGGAGTGATGGTCGCGCTTGCGCTGTCGATGTTCGGCGTGTACGAGTTCAAGCTTCCAGAGTCGTTGAACCGATTTGCGACCAGCAGCACGCAATCGACGAGCGG
>JBASRM010000764.1:0-12314 GCA_049273835.1 Blastocatellia bacterium
AGCTTTAGCTTGCCGGTTGCTAACTGGGAAGTCGCAAGCTAAAGCTTGAACTCAGAACGCCGGGCGTCCCTGCGCGAACCTGAATCCGTTGAGTCACCAGAAAACCATACAACTACGACACGTTTGCTTTCAATCGAATCACCATCTGCTTGTAGGTCTCTACCGCCGAGACAAGCTCCTGCTTGGAAATCTTCTCGCCGGCCGTGTGCGCGTCAAGTATTGAACCCGGCCCGAACAACAGAGGCTTCCCCCAATTCGTCAAAAGCGGAATATCCGTGGTGAACGCAACCACCGTCGTCTCGAAATCGCTCCACGAGAGAACGGCGCTCTCTGTGAACACCGGGTCGCAAGCGAACGTGTATTCGGCTTCGCAGCGCGGGCCGACGATGGTTTCAATCACCTGCCTGAGCGAGTCGGCGCTTGTTACAACCCGAAACATCAGCTCGGCCTCGGCTTCGGGTGGAATCACGTTAGCGGCGACCCCGCCTTTGATCATTCCGATGTTCATTGTCGTGGAGCCCATCGTCTCGTGACGCGGAAGCTCGACGCGACGCAGATCAGCCAGGACGTCGAGCAGCTTCTCGATGGCCGATTCACCCATCTCGGGATAAGCCGAATGAGCGGCTCGACCTCGAGCTCTGAGAATGGCTCTCAGAGCCCCTTTGGAGCCGAGCGCCAGTTTCGACTCCGTCGGCTCACCGTTTATCAGGTAACGCGAGCGGTTTGTAATCGTGTCAGCGGCGCGCGCGCCGGGGCTCCCGGCCTCCTCACCAACGACGAAGAGCAGGCCAAAACCTCCTACGTTGGCTTCGACCAGCGCTTCGCCGGCTTTGACCATCGCCGCGATGATCCCCTTTGCGTCACAGGCCCCGCGGCCGTAAATAAACTCCTGGTCTTCGCTGAACTCGAAGTAGGGCGGAACCGTGTCTGTGTGAGTCGACATCACCACATCAGGTTCCCCGCGCCGCGCGTAGACATTTGGTCTGTCGGCAACGGTCTCGCTGAGCTCAACCTCGAACCCGGCATCGCCCAGGTAATCCGCGAGAAACGCGGCGACATGCTTTTCATCACCGCTGATTGAAGGAATAGAGATCAGCTTCTTGGTGAGTTCGAAAACGTTCATCGCGCGCAATTCAGTCACCGAATACTCGCGACGTCGTGCGGTTCGTTTGCGTCTTCGATGGAAGTGTCAGCTTGATAGGGCTCATAGCAGACCCGGCAGCGTGCCTCGTAGGTGCCGTCGCCGATTTCAATTTGTGAGTTGCCCCCCGCCACCCTCTGAGTGTAGTGCGCCAGACCTCCGCATCGAACGCATACCGCGTGCATCTTCGAGACATCTTCGGCGACCGCCAGGAGCGCCGGCATCGGACCGAACGGGCGTCGTAAATAATCCTGGTCCAGACCCGCCGCAATCACCCGCACGCCGCCGTCTGCCAGTTCCATGCAAACATCTACAATGTGTTCATCAAAGAACTGCACTTCGTCGATACCGACGACCCTCACTCCAAAGACTATCTTGGAGCGGAGATCAGAGGAGTTGTTGACAGCGATTGCATCCATTCCACGATTGTCCCGGGAGATGACCCGCTTCAGCTCGAAGCGGTCATCGATCGCCGGTTTGAAGATCTGCGAGCGCTGGCGGGCTATTTCGGCGCGGCGAATGCGTCGGATCAGTTCTTCGCTCTTGCCGCTGAACATGCCGCCGGTTATTACTTCTATCCACCCGCCTCTGGAACTAAAACCGTCCATTGTTTCTACTTTACTCTCCTCGCTGTGACGTTGTTAAGGCAACGGCCGCACCGCAACGAACCGACTAAGGCCGAGAAAAGGTGAAGCGGTCCAACAAACCAATTTGTAACTGCGGATCATTCAGTTCAGCTTCGCCTGCAACTTTCTGAAGGCTTGTATCGCCAGCGCATATTTCGGATTCAGGTCAATCGCCGCTTTGTATTCACGCATTGCGTCGTATGTGCGGCCCAACGCTTCATACACCCGGCCTAGATTGAAGTGCGGATAAAAATAAGCCTCGTAGCGCCGGGCATTTATCGCGCGCTGGAGCCACGGAATCGCGCTGTACAGATTGCCTTGCTCGATCAAGTAGGCGCCGATGTCGTTGTAAGGGTTACCAAAGTCGGGGTCCACTTCAATGGCGCGATGGCACTGTTCTATCGCTTCATCGGTCAGGCCCATGAAGCTATGAGTCCACCCGAGAAATGTATGAGCCTCGGCCGTCGGATAGGCTTCAATCGATTGCTTGTAGAGGTCGGCAGCGTCATCGAGGTCGCCGCGCATTTGTGCCTCGTAAGCCGATTGGAAAAGTCGGAGCGCTTCCCGTTTCGCCGAAGCCTGCTCCTCCGTTAGAAGCTCATCCTTTCCAAAAGGCATCTCGCCTATTCCGGTTTCGAGCGCGATGCGCTTTCGAGTCTCTCCGTGCCGGGCCTGCAAATTCTCATTCATCCTGTTTTACTTGTATGCAACGAGGAACCAAATATCAAGCTGACCGTGGCGTTACTGTCCAGAAGTTGTTAGCCAAGTACAGGCGGTCCTCCCCAGGCCACACCTCTCGGCCCTGAACGATTCCGCTGCGCAAGAACGGGGGGCCACGGCGGACCGCCCGTACGGCAGTGGCTGTCTTCGCTGATGCTCAATACCCCAAAGCCATTCCGTCTTTACGCGGATCGGAAGCTCCCATGAGCGTGCCGTTTACAGGATCGATCATTATTGCCTGGCCGCCGCCCATCGATGCGCCTGTCTGGGTCGTGCGCTGATGCCCCTTGTCGATCAAACTCTTGATGATGGGTTCAGTCATCGCGTCTTCAAGCAGCACTCGCTTGCCGCTCAAGTAGCGGAAGCGAGGAGCCTCGATCGCCTGCTGCAAGTTCATTCCCAGATCGATGAAGTTGGTAAGCACCTGGACATGGCCCTGCGGCTGAATCGCTCCTCCCATCACGCCGAAGGACATGAAAAGCTTTCCATCCTTGAGCACCATTGAGGGAATGATGGTGTGAAACGGCCGCTTGCCCGGCTCGAGCCGGTTCACGTGAGCCGGGTCAAGCGAAAACCCCGAACCGCGATCGTGCAGACAAATTCCGGTATCGCCGGCGACTATGCCCGAACCGAAGCTCTCAAACAGGCTGTTGATAAACGAAACCGCGTTGCGATCCTTGTCAACCACCGTGAAGTACACGGTGTCGCTATGATTGACCACCACCCCCGGTTCGGGTTGTTCGATCACCCGATCGGGTTTGATCAGAGCACGACGGCCGGCGGCATACTCCTTCGAAAGCAACTGCGCGACCGGGACCTTCGCGAACGCGGGATCGGCGATGTATTTGTTGCGATCCGCGAAGGCCAGCTTCATTGCCTCGATGAGCGTGTGATAGTAAAGATCGGGCCGCGTGTTCAGAGACGCGAGGTCGAAACCCTCAAGAATGTTCAAAGCCAGCAGCGCGGTCAGTCCCTGTCCATTGGGCGGGCATTGATATACCTTGTAGCCGCGATAATCGGTCGAGATGGGCTCGACCCACTCCGACTTGTGCTCCGCCAGGTCCTGCATCGTCAAGAACCCGCCGTTTTTCTGACAGTAATCGACGATTGCCCGAGCGATCTCTCCTTTGTAAAACGCATCGCGGCCGGCGCGGGCAAGCGTCCGAAAGGTGCGGGCAAGATTCTTCTGGCGAAAGATCTCGCCTGCCCGCGGTGCTCTTCCATCAACCAGGTAAGTAGACGATGAAGCGGGCGTCCTTTTTAGCTTGGCAACCGAGTCCGCCCATTCCGCTGCCGTCTTTTCCATAACCGGAAAGCCATTTTCGGCATATTCGATCGCCGGCGCCAGCAAGTCGGCTAGCTTCATCGTGCCGTACTTTTCCAGCAGCGCGACCCATCCATCAACCGCACCAGGTACGGTGACCGGTTCCATGCCGCTGTCGGGCATGCTCCTCATTCCTTTCTTTGCGAAGTAATCGAGATTCAACGCGCGGGGAGCGCGGCCGCTTGCGTTCAGACCCTTCAGCTCGCCGGTCTTGGCCCAGTAGACCAGCGCAAACATATCGCCTCCGATTCCGGTCATCATAGGCTCGGTAACATTCAGCACCGCAGCCATCGCAATCGCCGCATCGACTGCGTTGCCGCCGCGCTTCAGAACTTCAAGACCGGTCTGAGAGGCAAGCGGCTGACTCGACGCCACCATGCCATGCTCGGCGCGAACGATCGAGCGACCCGGCTTAACCTCGGAACTCCACCGCTTCCCGTCGATGTTAGAATGTGCGCTGTTCGATAGCATTAGCATCAGCGTGGTTACTGACACGGTCAGTCGCCGTGAACCCTGTGCAGAAGAAAAGTTTGCGAAAGCCATAAGTCCTCCGGAGTCGGTCTTCCTTCCACTGTTCTGATCCGCCCGGCGATTCCTCGCCTAGCCCTTGTTCGGATTGGGTGCCATGAAAACCAAAAGGACGAGACGAGCCGCCGAGTCGTTGCGTACGCCATGCGGTATGTTCGCGGGTGCAAGCACGATTTGATCAGGACCGAGGTCGGCGTCATCGTCTCCGATCTGAAATCGGCCAGTCCCTTCGAGAACGAAATACACCTTATCGGCGCCCGAGTGTGCGTGAAGCTTTTGTTCCTGCCCTGGCTCGAGGCAGTAAAGGTCGGCAAACATCCGTTCGGTCTCGAACAGGTTGACCTTTTGCATCTTCTCCGTTGAGAATCGCGGTTCGGATTGTACGTTTCTTGTCTCCACGTTGGTAAAGTACGGCAGGCACCCGGCTCCCTATCTCTCAACAACCGCCAGACCGCTTGAATTCAGTTCGCTGCCGTGAGTCAGCTAAGATCGTTTCACTGCGCCGGCCGCGTCTGGCCGCGGTGACAAGTGAAGCATGTCACCCGAGCAGCTCCGCCGAGCTTCGCGTTCGTGTCTCGAACGAGCTGAATCATCTTGCGCGCTGTTTGTTTCTCAGGTTTGTCGTCCTTCTCAAATTGGTCCTTGATGTGACAGTAAGTGCAATCCACTCCCAAAGCCGCCTTGAATGCGAACATGATCTTGGTCAGCCGTTCAGAGGGAATTCCCTTCAGCAGTTGAATGTTGTGGTACTTTTGCTCGGCCCGCTCCTCCTTGCTGCCTGGGGGCAGCGGGTCGAGCGACGGAAGCTGCGTGCTCTCGCTTGCTGGAGCAACAGCCGAGGGGTTTGACGCCTCTGAAGCTCCCGAAGCTCCAGCGGGCAGCGGAGGCGCCGGTATTGTCTGTCCCGAATCGACCGGCGGGTGTCCAGGTGGAAGCGCCTGCCCTGAATTGCTGCTGTTGACTGAAGCCTGCTTCGATTCATTCGTTGCCGCCGCCTGCGCGGGTGCGCTACCGCTGGGCCCGACCCAGTTGCCGATAATAAATCCCAGCACCAGCCCGGCTATAACACCGATGGTTCCGTAGCTGAGGTATTCCTTATTCATTCATTGCTCCCGAATGCATGGTATCTTTGACTGATTATTACGCTGATGATTATTATCAACGCTCGGATCGATGGAGGATTCTAGCACAGCGTGCACCCGAGATCGAATTCGGCTCGCGTCTTTCCGGTAGCTACCAAAGAGTCCAGGAGTTATTAATGCTCAAGCAATGATGCTGAGCACGCTGGGCAAAGTTCTACCCTGATCGAGCTGCAATCTAAGGCTCGCTCAACTTGCATCCTTTGCATGGTACGTATCGCTGCACAACCGGTCCCGGTCTCGCCCGCCTTGCGGCGCTCATTGCGCGCGAGGGAATACTTCACACTCGCGTTTGGGACGATGATAGGCGTCGGGTGGATGGTGATCATCGACGATTGGCTCACTCGTGGCGGGGCCGTCGGCGCGATGCTCGGGTTTTTGATTGGCGGTCTTGTTTTGATTCCGATCGGCTATGTGTATGGACGCTTGACCGAGCGGATACCCGATGCCGGAAGCGAGATCGCTTACACTGGAGCGGTGTTTCCCGGGGCGGTCAGTTTTGGGACCGGTTGGATGATGACGTTCGCATACTTGATCGTGTGTCCTTATGAAGCCGTTGCCATTGGACGCGTGGGCTCGTACGTCTTTCCGCAGTTGAACACAATCGAGCTGTACCGGATTGGAAGCCATCCGGTCTATCTTCCGCACGTTGTGACCGGTCTCGCACTGACCATCGTTATTATGCTGGTCAACTATCGAGGCGTTCACATCAGTGCGGCATTTCAGAACCTCACAACATTCGGGCTACTCGCCATTTTTGTGGTGTTTGCTACGCTTGGATTGTTTAAGGGCGACACGGCAAATTGGCAGCCGCCTTTTGCGGACAACCGGGGCGCGCTCGGTGGATTGGTCTCAACCTTGATGGTGCTGCAGATCGTCCCATATTTCATGACCGGGTTCGAAGCCGCGCCAAAATGCTCGGAAGAAGCGTCGATCGATTTTCAGCCGCGGCATTTCTTGCGGGTGATCTTCATGGCGCTCGGCGCGGGAGTCCTTTTTTACGTGACTATCATCGGAGTAGTGACGCTCATTCAGCCCTGGCAGTCGCTTACAAACGAGCGGTTCGCGACGGCCGTCGCATTCGAGCGCGCTTTCGGATCGCGAGCGCTGGTGCAGTTGATAATGTTCGGGGTGCTGCTTTCGCTGGTCAAGATCTTCAACGGGAACTTTCTTACCTCGACGCGGTTGTTGTTCGCGATGGGACGGCGCGGATTGCTTGACGCCCGCCTTTCGCGAGTCGACGAACAGTTCCGCACTCCGAAGACCGCTATTTTGTTTGCGGGTTGTTTGACCGCAGCCGCATCACTTCTGGGCCAGGCTGTGCTCATTCCAATTTCAGAAGTCGGTTCACTTGCGGCGGCGGTCGGATGGCTTGCTACATGCCTCGCGTTCTGTCATGGCGCGGGTGGAATCGCGACTACCATTCGTATGCAAATTGTCGGCTACGCGGGAGCCTCGGTCGCTGCACTGCTGATCCTGATGAAGGTAATTCCGTCAATACCCGGGAGCTTCGGCGTTTACGAATATCTCGGCCTGGGCGCATGGACGGCGCTGGGAGCTTTGTTGTGGACCCGGCGGCGCCGGTAACCTTTTATTTTGTCCAGGTCAGAGGCGGCGCATCACACGGCCACGACGCGGAGCGCGGCTCCGGCTGTATCCCACACGCAACGGCAAAATAGTTACCCATCTCATATACCAGGAGATCCCTTGCATGGCGCAGCCACCCTTTGTGCTCGCCTTCCCAGGTGTAATAGATGTTGAGCACCTTGATTTCTTTTGGCGTGGGGTAGTAGGCGCCCGCCACGAACACTTTGTAGTACGGCTCGAAAAAAGCCGACGGCATGATTGTAACGTATAGCTCGCGAGCCGATACTCGGGTTGCGAGTTCGGCAAGCGATCCCCCGCACGCCGTGAAACGGGCCAGGCTCTGATCGAAAGCATCGTCGATCCATCGTTCGATTCCATCAGCCGAGCCGGGATAAGCGAGTATCTCTCCCATGACTGAATCAGGGACATCGTTGTTTCTCCACTGCTGCATCTTCTTCTTCCATTTTGCGGCAGGTTGGTCGTACCCCTGGGTGTTGTAACGGATCCGATGTCTGGCGGTAAACTGGTCGGGAACCTGGCGTGGCTTGCCTAAGAATTGATGAGTGCCCTGTGCCTCAACTTTGGAGACGCAAATCAGCATCGAGGCAAGCGCCCACAACGCAACGAGTCTTCGCATGGATTATCCCCTCCTAACCTCTCTTCTCTCGAGCGACCAACGGTCAGGCTGGCCGCAGTCCGGCAGAACTTGGCAAACAGATGAGGCGAACCTTGTTTCTTTGAGCTGGACGCCCGGTTCTTTTGAGGGGCCTGACCGGATTTAGTGTTACGACTATCGCAATTGACAAAGGTAGTTTCAGTTACTGCGAAGCCGCTGAGTTTCCGTCCTACTCGCGGGGGCGAGCAATCTGGTTTGTGAGGTGGGGGATCTAGGTCAGAGAGGACTCAGCCTCTTACGGGCTGTTATCTGACAGGTTCCGGGCGAGGGACACGTTCACTGTCGAAAGTGACCTCGTTTATGTTCTATTCAAAAGCAGGGGTCTTATTGATCTGTGGGGCTAATCTTCTGGAGCGGATGGAAGGTATCGCACAGTGGTCTCTTTGTCAACAATTTTTTTTAGGAATTTCCGCCAAGCCTCACCCTGGCGGGGTGTAAAGCCTGGTTGTGCGTTCGATCGCCAGCCGCTCAAGGCCGCGAAAATCCCATCGCTTAAGCCATTCTTAGCGACGCACTCCCAAAAGCTGGCCGGCGATTACCAGCTTTTGAATCTCTGAAGTTCCCTCGTAGATCCTCAGCGCCCGAACCTCGCGATAAAGACGTTCTACAACTGAGCCGCGCACGACGCCAGTTCCGCCGTGGATCTGAACGGCTGAGTCGATGATCCGCTGCGCGGCTTCGGTAGCGAATAGTTTCGCCATGGCAGACTCGAGCGTCACCCGAGGGGCGCCGTTGTCTTTTTGCCAGGCCGCGCGATAGACCAGCAGACGGGCCGCATCAAGCTCGGTTGCCATCTCGGCAAATTTCATCTGCGTTGATTGAAACTCGGCAATTGGTTTCCCAAACTGCACGCGGCTTTTCGCGTAGCGGATCGCTTCATCCAGCGCGCGCCACGCAAGCCCCACCGCCGCAGCTCCAACCGTCGGTCGAAATGTGTCGAGCGTCGCCATCGCGATCTTGAATCCCTGCCCTTCCGCGCCGAGCAGGTTCGATGCCGGCACGCGGCAACCGTCAAATCTTATGCGGCCGATCGGGTGCGGCGCGATCAACTCTATCTTCTCCGCGAACGAGAATCCGGGTGCTTCCTTCTCGACCACTATTGCCGATATGCCCTTGCTGCCCTTCATCGAATCGGTCTTGGCGAATACCGTGTAGAAATCCGCGAGTCCCGCATTCGAGATAAACGTCTTGACACCATCGAGCACGTAGCTCGCGCCGTCGCGTCGCGCGGTGGTTTGAATAGCTGACACATCCGACCCTGCTTCAGGTTCGGTTATGGCAAATGCCGCGATGGCCTCCCCGGATTTGACCTGGGTGAGAAGTCTGCGTTTGATTTCGTCCGATCCGGCGATCGTCACGGGAAAACTACCGAGCCCTTGCATCGCGAACATCAGATCGGCAAGCGACGATTCATAAGACAGGTGCTCGCGCGCGATCGAAAGCGCTCGCACGTCAAGCAGGGCCTCGCCGGTTTCAAACTGCCTGGGGACAACGTGATCAAGCAGCCCTTCGCGAGCAAGGGCCTGTACAAGGCTGCGCGCCTGCTCGTTCTCAGACCCCCCGAGATCGGCATCGCGCACTTGCTCGCCGGCGAAGCGGGCGACCTGTTCGGCAAGTTGTTGATGTCGGTCTTCAAGAAACGGTGTGTTCAGCATATCGATTCCGCAGTCTCAAACTCTGTTAAGAAGATTCGGACCGCACCTTGTCTTACCTGGAGTCAGCTTGCACAAATTCGGCGAGGGCGTTCTGGGTTTCAGCCGGAGACCAACCCAGTTCGTGACTCAGCAAAATTGCCACACGCGCCGCGCACGAGCGGCCGTGATCGCGGGCAAGCAGCTCGATGCGACTGCGGCGCGAGAGAAAGTCTTCGACCGTCGCGGCCATCTCGTAGCGTGCGGTATAAACTACCTCGGCCTCAATGTGAGCCAGTCCCGCGGTCAGGATCGATTCCAATTGTTCCGATTCGCGGGTCAGTTCCAGAATTACACGATAGTTCGCGCCGTAGCACTCGAGCAAGTGCTCGACCGTGCTTGGGTCGACGCCAAACTCCGTTGAAATTCGCGTGACCACTTCGGGTTCGCCGTTTGCGGGCCCGCCTGCGAGCCGGATGCGCTCAGTCACGCTCTGATGCCTTCGCGGAAACCGCTCTCCTTCGACGTTTTCCAGTCGATCGACAACCCGGTCCACGACTCGCTCAGACATTCGCCGCCATGTAGTGAGCTTGCCGCCGGTCATCGTAATCAGTCCTGACTTGTCCTCGAAGATCTCTTCTTTGCGTGAGAGCTCCTTGGTCGAAGCTCCGTCTCCCGCGATCAACGGTCTGAGTCCGGCAAAGGTGCTGATCACATCCTCGATTGTGAGATTCGCGCCGGGAAATGCGCGTGCTGCTGAAGCCATCACGCGCTCCACTTCCACCGATTCAGCAATTGGCTCATCCAAATCACCTTGATAATCGGTGTCTGTCGTCCCGATCAATGTCCGGCCCTGCCACGGAATCACGAAGAGAAACCGCCGCTCCCCAATCGATGGGATCAGCGCGGCACTCTTGATGTTTATTTTTTCAGACGGCACGATAACGTGAATGCCTTTTGACGGCCGAAGCTTCCTGGAGGCGGCTGCGTCTGAGAGCCTCGAAACCTCATCGGACCACACCCCGGTCGCGTTCACCATCACCTTCGCCCGCAGGTTGAGCGAACTCCGTCCGAAAACGTCTTCAACATTGACGCTCGTTATACGACCATTCGAGTTTCCAAATGCGTTTGCTCGCGCATAGTTTGCGACGACAGCGCCATAAGCCGACGCAGTCTTTATCACCTCGATCACCAGCCGCGCGTCGTCGGTCAAGCAATCGTAATAGCAAAACGCGCCTCGAAGACCGTCGGGATCAAGCGCAGGTGACAGCTTCAGCGCGTCGTCACGAGGGAGCCACCGATGCCGGCCGATGTTCTGCCGGCCGGCCAACAAGTCGTAAAGCCACAGTCCAACCGTGAGCTTCAGCTTGTTCGAACCGAGAGGAGATCGCTCGCTTGATGAATATACCGGCACCAAAAACTCGAGAGGCCGGCTCAGATGCGGAGCCATTCTCGAAAGGGCGGCGCGCTCGTGAAGTGATTCTCGCACCAGCCCAAAGTTGAATTGCTCGAGATATCGCAAGCCGCCGTGAATGAGCTTCGACGAACGTGAGCTTGTGCCGCTGGCAAAGTCGCGCTTCTCGATCAGCGCGACCGTTAAGCCTCGCGAGGCGGCGTCGAGCGCGATCCCTGCCCCGGTTATTCCGCCGCCAATCACCGCGAGGTCAAATACCTCGCGTCGCATCCGATCCAGGTTTGATGCGCGCGAAAGCGTCAAGAACTTGGGGGTGGGGAGGGTCTCAGCCATTGTCTGGTTTGTGCGGTGCATTGTGGGCAATCTTCCGCGTACATCGACAATACGAACTGTAGAGGAGCGACGAGGTTGAGGCAACGACGCGCCTTGCGTTTCTGTCCGGGGCCGATTGCTCATCCGATGGGTGTGCGTCGGATCGCGCACCCTCATCCGATCTGCTGGTTGAAATAAGCGGCACCAGACGTTAGGATGCAGCGCGACATGGCGGGACCTCTTCAAGGGATTCGGGTGATCGACTTCGGGCGCTTCATCGCTGGGCCGTATTGCGCGATGCTGCTGGCCGATTTTGGCGCTGATGTAATCCGCGTCGAGCGTCGGGAAGGCGGTGAAGATCGCCGAGTGGGCCCCGTTACCGAGAGCGGCGAAGGCGGGCTGTTCCTGAATTGCAATCGCAACAAGCGCGGCATCACGCTCGACCTGGGACATCCTGAAGCCCTGCAAGTGATCCGACGTCTCGCGGCGAGCGCCGACATCGTCGTCGTCAACCTGCCGCTTGATGTGATGAAGAAGCTTGGCCTCGACTACGATTCGCTGCGGTCGGTGAAACCCGACATCATCCTGGTCATGGCGTCCGCGTTTGGTCCCGACGGTCCGTACGCGGAACGCGTTGGCTTTGACGGAGTTGCTCAAGCGATGAGCGGGGCGATGAGCCTGACCGGATTTCCCGGGCCGCCGGTGCGGTCGGTTGTTTCGTGGGCTGACTACGGGACCGCTCTGCACGGCGCGTTTGGTGCGATGACCGCGCTTTATCACCGGCAGAAGACGGGCGAAGGGCAATTGATCGATGTGTCGCTGCTTGCAACCGGGATAACCTTTATGACTCCGCTGCTGGCCGAGCGCCAGACGATGGGTATTCGCCGGGAGCAAATTGGGAACACCGGTTACTACGCAGCTCCGAGTGATGTGTACCACACAAGAGACGGCTGGATCATCGTGCCGACAATCGGGAACCAGATGTTTCGGCGCTGGGCGCGATTGGTCGGAAGAGATGACCTGATTGAGGACCCGCGCTTCAAAAATGACATATCGCGCGGGGACAACGCCGACGTCATCAACCAAGCGATGTCCGATTGGTGTTCCGGGCGGACCAGGGAGCAAGCGATCCTGGAGCTCGAACGCGCGCGGGTTCCTTGCGGGCCGTGTTACGACCTCGACCAGGTCCTCTCGGATCCTCAAGTGAACTCACGAG
>JBASRM010000765.1:0-6794 GCA_049273835.1 Blastocatellia bacterium
GCCGCCAGGCGTGGGAGTCTCACGTTGCAACCTACTGCTGATCATTCCGCCGCCAAAGATGCCCACAGCCGCCAGGCGTGGGAGTCTCACGTTGTCGCCTACTTCATCGCCTTCCGCTTAGCCTTCCCCCGCCAGCCTCTCCTGTCGAAGATGCCCACAGCCGCCAGGCGTGGGAGTCTCACGTTGCAACCTACTGCTGATCATTCCGCCGCCAAAGATGCCCACAGCCGCCAGGCGTGGGAGTCTCACGTTGCAACCTACCGCTTAGCCTTCCGCCGGTATTCAATGTCCAAACCCTCCGCCTACAGAAAGAGCCGCTCTTTCTTCAAACCCTTTTCATATTCCTCACGCGCAGCCCGTACGGATTCAACTTCTGAGACTTCGGCAACCGGCACATCCCACCAGGATTCGTAACCTGGTACGCGCATCTCCTTATCGACTTCGACCACGATTACCGTCGTGCGATCTCTTCCACGAGCTTCTTCAACCGCCCTCACAAAATCATCTCGTGTAGTGGCCCGGATCGCATGAGCTCCAAGGCTTTCCGCATTTGCCGCAAAGTCGACCGCCAACGGCTCTCCGTCCAGTTCTCCGGTTTTGGAGTTTCGATACCGATAGTTGGTGCCAAACCCGCCTGACCCTATTGCCTGCGAAAGCCCCCCGATGCTCGAAAACCCGTGATTGTCCAGCACCACGATGTTCAGCTTGTAGCCTTCCTGAATAGATGTGACGATTTCCGAGGACATCATTAAGTAAGAACCGTCACCGACCAGGACGTATACTTCGCGGGACGGATCCGCCATCTTGACGCCCAGCCCGCCGGCGATTTCGTATCCCATGCACGAGTAACCGTACTCCATGTGGTAGCCCTTCGGATCACGTGTTCGCCAGAGTTTGTGCAGATCGCCTGGCAGACTCCCCGCCGCGCAGACCACGACGTCGCTTGGCCGTGAGGATTTATTGACAATGTCGATGACCTCGCCCTGACTGATCGGAGGCCCGTGACGGAGAGCGAACAAGCGCTCAACCTCGGTTTCCCAAGCCCGCTTCAGGTTGACAATGCGTGCTGCGAAGTCATCGCTGACGCGGTAGTCTTCAACAGCGTTGCTGAGCTCTTCCAGCGTGACCCGGGCATCCGCCACCAAAGGCAGCCCGTTGTGTTTATGCGCATCAAACGCGGAAATATTAACGTTGATAAAACGAACATCTGGATTTTGAAAAGCGGTTTTTGAAGCGGTGGTGAAGTCACTCAACCGGGTGCCGATCGTAATCACCACATCCGCGTCGCGGGCGATTATGTTTGCAGACGCAGTGCCGGTCACGCCGATAGCGCCCGCGTTCTGCGGGTGATCGAAAGGAAGCGCGCCCTTGCCCGCTTGCGTCTCGCCAACCGGGATCCCGGTTCGCTCGATGAAGCGCGCGAGAGCCGCGGAAGCTTCGCTATAGATCACACCGCCGCCCGCAATGATCAGCGGTCTCTTCGCCGCGCCAATCAACCGGGTGGCTTGCTCGAGGGACGCGCGATCGGCAAGCGGCCGCTCTATATGCCAGACACGTGTTTCAAAGAGTTCGTCGGGATAGTCCCAAGCTTCGGCTTGCACGTCCTGAGGGAGAGCCAGGGTAACGGCGCCGGTCTCAGCAGGTGAGATCAGGACCCGCATGGCTTCCATCATCGCAAACGGGAGCTGATCAGGCCGATTGATCCGATCCCAATAGCGCGACACGGCTTTGAAAGAGTCGTTGACCGAAACGTCCTGGGTGTGTCCGCATTCGAGTTGCTGAAGCACCGGCGCAACGTTACGCCGCGCGAAAATGTCTCCAGGCAGAAGCAGCACTGGAATCCGATTTATCGTGGCGGTGGCAGCGCCGGTGATCATGTTTGTGGCCCCCGGCCCGATCGAGGACGTGCAGGCGAAGGCGCGCAGGCGGTTGTTCATTTTTGCGAAGGCTGTTGCAGTGTGGACCATCGCCTGTTCATTCCGCGCCAGATAATAGCGAAGCCGTTGCTGTTGTTGCAGCGCTTGACCAATTCCTGCGATGTTGCCGTGACCGAAGATTCCCCAAACCCCGCCAAAGAAAGCCGTCTCGTGCCCGTCGCGCTCGACGCGCTGTCCCGCAAGAAAGCGAGTGAGCGCCTGCGCCACTGTCAGTCGTCTCGTTCTCACGCGTTCCTCCGGCTGAGTTTCGATTCAACGGCCTGTTCTACAGTCCAGCCCTGATGAACGATACCCCCCACGGCTTCTGCTACCGCGAGCGGGTCGTCATCTCCTGGATAAAGCACGTTGCGCCCGACTAAAACGCCGCGCACGTTAGCGCCGGCGGCCATTCCGGCGGCAACCTCACGCAAAAAAGCTGTCGGGTCTCCCGCGGATTCACCGCCCAGCAGCAGAATCGGCAAAGTCGTCGCGCGCGCAACAACATAGTAGTTCTCGCAATATGGCAGCTTTAGCCACAAGTGGCGGCTGCTATCGCCAAGCGCCGATGCAACACCTACGATTCTCGCCAACGCTTCGGCGGACTTGATGACTTTGTATCCTTTCTCGCTTTTGACAACAGGCAACGGCTCCAAAAAAATGGGTATCCGTAGTGCGTTGGCTTCGCTGATCGCCGACGCGGTTGCGATCATCGTCTTCAGCGAATCGGGTTCCTGGTCGCACAGGCGCATCAGAATTTTCGCGCCGTCGAGTTTCCAGGCGGCGCAGGTTTCCGCAGACGCTCCAGTCATCGGATCGTGCATCTCCCAACTACTGCCCGCCAATCCGCCACGATTCAGACTGGCGATCACAAGCTTGTTGTTAAGAAACCCGTTGCGCCCAAGCAGATCGTGAAGGATGAGCAGATCCTCGATGATATCCATGGTCGCCATCACGCCATCGACCGCGTTGCTGACCAACACTCGAGCGATTCGCGCGAGATAGTCGTGACGATCGGCCATTCCTAGCGCATTGTCACCGACGCTCGTCACTCGGCGCGCGGGATGATCGGCAGCAAGAACGTTGAGTTTCCCATCGACGGTCAGAACCGCTCGACGCTCCCGCGACTTAGCAACACGAAAAGCGTAATCGGGATCCTGGACGCGAATCTCGGTCAGCCGTGTCAACAAAGCCGCTGGAAGAAAACTCTCTAGCTCCTGCACCTGACCTACCTTACGAGTTCCTCGAGGCGCCACTAAAACCCTCCTCGGCTCTCGATGAACCCGAGCACTTCTTGTTCGTGAGGCATGAAGTTAGCGCAGCCGTGACGGGTGACCACTATGGCGCCGCATGCGTTCCCCATCCGCGCGGCTAGATGCCAGTCCCATCCTTTCAGAAATCCGTATATCAACCCGCTCGCGAAAGCATCACCGGCGCCAAGCACGTTGCATATTTCAACTGGAAAGGGCGCGGCTTCGATTGTCTCGCCTCCCTGTAAGTAAACGGTTGTGGCTTCGCTGCCGCTCTTCATCACAAGCGTTTCAGGGCCTGCAGCTAGCACGGCTTCGATGGCTTTCATTACATCGCCAGCTACCTGTGCGCCTGACACTTGCGAGTGCTCAACCGAGACGTCCGACTCTCCTGCAAGTGCAACCGCCCTGACTTCGTCCGCCGTACCGATCACCACGTCTACAAAACGCATTGCTGCGCGAATCGTTACGCCGTAAGCTCGCGGATCGTGCCACTGGTCCGGCCGGAAATCCAGGTCCAGAAAGACGGTCGCTCCGGCTGCCTTCGCCTGCTCGGCGGCAAAGATCGTGGCGCTCCGCGAAGGCTCGCGGCTGAGGCCGGTACCGGAAATCAACAGCGCGCTGGCGTCTGAGATTGGCGCCGAAAGCACGTCGTCAATCGTCAGCTCGATGTCGGCGCAGTTGTCTCGATAGTAAACCAGCGGGAATTTATCGGGCGGCTCAATTCCGAGAATTACCGCGCTTGTGCGGCGTCCGGGCTTGCGTGGGATAAAACTGGTCACAACGCCTTCCTTCTCGAGAAAGTTGAGAACGAAGTCGCCGACCGGATCCTCGCCCACCGCTGTCAGCAACGCAGAGCGGAGACCCAACCGGCGGGTACCCACGCTGATATTCGTGGGGCATCCGCCAACGTAGGCCGCGAAGCTCTTGATTTCGGTAAAGGGGGCACCTACCTCGTTCGCATACAGATCGATCGAGCTGCGGCCCATCGCCAAAATGTCATAGCGTCGTTCGGTCATTAGGGTTCCATCTGATTAGTGACCACAGGGACGCGGGGGTCCTTCTCTTTCCACGTCTGACGCACCCAGGCATAGGCCGGATCATCGGATGCGGCCATCGAGCGCGCGCTGCCGGCAAGCGCGTTCAAGTAGTAAACGTTATATCCGTGCGCGGCGACGACCGGATGATAGCCTTCAGGAATCAGCACAAGCTCGCCGTCGCGCACCGTGAGCGTGGAATCGATTCGGCGATCTGGCGTGTACACCTTCTGAATCGCGTACCCGTCTGGATGATCAACTTTGTAGTAATAGATCTCCTCCAGATCCACTTCCTCCGGTGGGTTGTGAACGTCGTGCTTATGAGGCGGATAGCTGGACCAGTTGCCGCTCGGCGTGTAGACCTCGACGATGAGCAGTCTTTGCGCGGGGAAGTCCGGCTTGAGAATGTGATTGATCTGCCGAGTGGCATTTGCGCCGCCCCGAATCTCGACTTCAATCTCGTCCGGAGTGACGAGCCGAGCGGGATATTTGAGTTCAGCACGACAAAAAGAGAAGGCTAGATCGCAGTCCGTTTCAGCGCGCACCGTAAATGAAGTTTCGATCGGCAGGTAGAGCGCATACGGAAGTCCGTTGAACACGTGTGCACGCCCGCCAAAATTGGTCCAGGATCCTGCCGACGATTCGACCGAGCAGCGGCCGCCCAGGACCACCAGCCCAAGTTCATTCTGGCCGGTTTCATCGGCAAAGCTTTCGCCTTTTGACAGGCGGCACGCTCGAAAACTCAGATACTCGAACCCGGACGACTCCGGCGCCACCAGCATTGTTTCTCCCCTCGAGCCCTTGGTTGCGAGTTTCGGGATAAGTAACTCTCCACCAGTTTGCAGCATTCTCTGCCTCTTTCTTAGTTAACTGATCCGGGCGCGGATGTTGACTCCCGCACTATCAGCTGACCCTGAACCTTGATATTAGTTTTTGAGTTCAGGCCGGAGAAGAGCTTGATCAGAATCTCCATAGCCATCCGTCCCATCTGACGCATCGGCTGGCTGATAGTGGTAAGCGCGGGACTCGTGTAGGACGCGATAAACAGATCGTCGAAGCCTACCACTGAAATATCCTCGGGCACTCGCCAACCGCGGGAGTGGATCGCGCGCAGCGCGCCCAGCGCCGACATGTCGTTGTAGCAAAAAACGGCAGTCGGCGGTTCGGGCAGTGCCAGAAGCCTTTCCATAGCCTGCATTCCACCCTCGGCCTTACCATCGCCATGAGCAGTCAATTCCGGCACGAACTGAATGTCAGCCACTTCCAGAGCCCTGCGATAACCGGCAAATCTTTCAGTATCCGACTGGAACCCAAACCGATCGCCAATGTAGGCGATGCGACGGTGTCCGAGCTGAATCAGATGCTCGGCGGCCTGGCGGCTGGCCGAAGGGTTATCGATCATCACCGAGTGAACGAACTCTCCCGGATGTTGATTGTTGATGAGCACGGTTGGGACTCTCATTTCGGCGAGAAGAGGCATATAAAGTGCGCCGACGCGCGACGCCGTGACGAGAATGCCGTCAACCCGCCGTTCGTGGAATGAGTGCACAACTTTGACTTCGCGATCCGGGTGGGCATTGGAATTAGCGAGAAAGACCGAATACCCGTGATCATTGGCCACTTCCTCGATACCGCTGACAACCTCGGCGATAAACGGGTCTGCAATTCTAGTCACAACGACGCCGATGGTCTTGGTCCTCCGATTGACCAGGCTTCTGGCTACTTCGCTGGGCCGGTAACCCTTCTCGCGAGCGATCTGTTGAATCCGCTCCGCGGTCTCGTGGCTTACCAGCGGGCTGTTGTGGAGGGCTCTTGAGACGGTGGAATGCGACACCTTAGCAACCCGCGCAATGTCTTTAATCGATATCAAAAGCCGCTCCTGCAAACGTGTTCATTCAACAGTCAAAAGAAAAGCAGCAGAAGGCTGCTTGGTTGCCTTTAGTCCAGATGGACTATCAGGACCTTAAGATTATTCTCAAATCGCTCTTATTCGGGCACCGCCCCAGGTGCGCCTTTGGTTAGTTCGGCTAGCTTATATTGAAATCGGTTTTGTTTGTCAATAGTGAGCGCCGAGAGGACACTGGGAGCGTCTCGAGTGAAATGTACGGGCGGGCAGTAATGATCAAGTTTCCTGCCGAGCGCGAGCGGATTAAGATCAACGCGAGTCGGTCGGTTGGCCAGCCGGCTACTGGTGTGTTGGATTGACGGTGAGAGTGTAAAGCTTGTTACCTTCTATCATCGGCTCGTTGTCGGGGTGTTGTCCCGGCCTATGTTGTCCGGGCCTATTGACGTCAAAAAATCGTCCGGGTTAACATCGACGTTTGCAATCGCACGGCATATTCGAGCATGCTGTTCTTGCTTAAACCGAGATGGGCCGTTAGCTCAGGTGGTAGAGCAGCTGGCTTTTAACCAGCGGGTCGCAGGTTCGAGTCCTGCACGGCTCACTTTAAATCTAACATTTAGGGCTACCGAAATGGTAGCCTTTTCTTTCGTCTACAGTTTCATCTACAGGTACGTTGAGAACATTGTGCAGAGAAGGATTCAAGAAATCCGTGACTTAGCCCTCGCCTTATGATGCTTAATCTCTTTTAGGT
>JBASRM010000766.1:0-6534 GCA_049273835.1 Blastocatellia bacterium
GCAAAAATCGGGTTACGCACGGTGTGGGCGTGCGAAGCAATCGCGCAATGGCTGGGGCAAGGACGAGACGAACTGATGAGTTGAGCTCTTTTTCAGAGCTGACTCTGCAGCTTTTTGATCGTTTGCCTGACCTGGTCGGCGTCTTTGGCCTTCGGCGCCAGTCTCAGATAATGCTGATAGTGCTCGATCGCGGCTTCGTAGTTACCGCGCTCAACGAGGGCGTTAGCGAGGTTGAAATGGGCGCTCAGGTAACTGGGGGCGGCGGCGATGGCGCGCTCATATTCTTTTATCTCGCCGTCCTTATCGTTCTTCTTTCGCAGGAGGAGCGCGAGATTGAAGTGCGCTTCAGCGTAGTTCTTTTCGATGTCGATGGCCTTCTTTGATTCAGAGATCGCGGCGTTGATGTCCCCGCGGTCGGCCAGCAGGATGGCATAGCTGTAGTGCGCTTCGGCATAGTCCGGATCCAGGCGAATAGCTTCGCGGTAGTGTGCTTCGGCTCCGATCGAATCTCCTTTTTTCTTGAGTTCGATAGCGGTCTTGAGCTGCTCGACGGCGTATTTGTTTCGCGATTGCGCGGCGACTGAGTAGACAAGAAGCAGGCCGATCAGAATAGCTACCGAGATGGTTATTGTGAAAATTCTTCCTGTTCGCAAGTACATAGTTACACACTCCCTTCCGAAGGCAGCCCCGTTGTTTTTGATTAGCGGCGCGGTGCTACCCGGATACAAGGCCCCGGCGTCAATCGAGGCAAGCTGAATGCCGTTGGCTTGGACCATACGGCCTTCCGCTTGAGAATCGCAACATTTGTTTCCAGATCCGGCGGCTTCTTAACGGCCCCACAATTCGCGAGTGGCAGCCACTCATTTGAGCCGGCAGCCATCATTGAGTCGCAGCCCTCCATTGAGCCGGCAGCCGTCATTGAGTCGCAGCCGTTCATTTGAGTCGGCAGCCATTCGTGAGTTGCGGCATTCATTGAGTCGGCAGCCATTCATAATGATGAGAGCATGGTTTTCTGATACTAATTGGCTGTGGGGTAAGATATGTGAAATACACTCGCAAAGAACGACTGGAGAGGGAACCGGGGCAACTTGACTGCCTCAAAGATCGTCTTGTATGGTTCAGGCTTCCGACAGAGAGGCAGGAAAGGCCAGCGTAGCTCAGTTGGTAGAGCATCGGTTTCGTAAACCGGAGGTCAAGGGTTCGAGTCCCTTCGCTGGCTCCATAGAATCAATATTTTAGAGTCAGTGCCTGAGTACCGCTTCACTTCATCGCTCACCTTTTCGACCTCAAAACATAGAGCCCATTCTCGTCCAAGTAATCATATATCCGCTAAAGCAAGGCTCGCGAGATACTGAGCGACTAGTCCGTTTAGACCTGTTCTGAAAAGACCCATGGCCGGGCCTGCAGAAGAAAAGCTCTTGATTGAGCGGCAACCCGAAAGTAGATCGATAGTATTGCTGTCATCATGCTGGTTCTATGGTTTCTGCCGTCCTCCCCAGCGCAGGTTCCGCCGGGGCCGACGGCCGTTGTAACGAGCTGGGTTCCACCTATTGTTGTTGCAGCCTGCATTCTGCTCGCGGCAATCCTTCACGTAGTGCGGCCTATATATATTTCAAGAAAGAAGCCGACAGCGTCACGACGGTTACAGAACTCGGATTGCGACTCCCATTAACAACGAACCGGTTGGATACCGTCACACGGTACGCGGCTACGTTACCCCGTCCGACACTTTCGTGCAACTGCTAGTCTTAGCGAGAGACGGATTGTGATACCTACAGGGCGGCCAGCAGACGTGTGGGGACCCGCTTGGAGCGTCGAATGTGGGTTTGGCGATCCAGACTCACCCAGGGGTCGTATGAAATAGTGGCATTACGCGGAGGCGATTGAAAGAGCGTACATGGAAGGCCCTTAACGGCTGGAGCAGTCCGATCGAACATCGTTAGAGTCCATAGAACGCTCTCATAAGACACTGACGGCCTTGATAATCGGTGAAGCAAACAGCTCAATTCTGCTTGTACGCGAACTGTAGTTGGTTCACCCGGCTACGAGGAGCGGACCTGAGTTCAAGGCAGCGAAACCCACCTATAATTCGCCGATTCTGAATGGAATTTAATCCAGGCTTCTTTTTAGATTAATCTTCCGGTGCTAGTTTTCACTAGCGGATAGTCATCATGCGAATCCTAATCGTCGAGGATGAAGAAAAGGTTTCTCGCTTCATAGTTCGGGGTCTTGCTGCGGAAGGCTTCGCGGTTGACGCCGCAGCGGAAGGCCCAAGCGGGCTAGAGCTTGCGACTACCTATAACTACGACTTGATTGTTCTCGACCTGATGCTACCCGGACTGAGCGGGACCGATGTGTTGCGCCAGATCCGCCGCGCCGATCATCGCGTGCCGATCCTGATGCTGACTGCAAGGGATGCCGTGGCGGACAAGGTTGAACATCTGGAAGCCGGCGCCGACGATTACCTGACAAAGCCCTTCGCATTTGCCGAACTCATGGCGCGGGTCAAGGCGCTGCTGAGGCGCGGCTCGGTTGAACGCCCAAATGTTCTCCGCGTGGCGGATCTAGAAGTTGACCGGCTCTCCCAACAGGTCCGACGTGCAGGACAGCGCATCGAGCTAACCGCAAAGGAGTACGCCTTGCTCGAATACCTCTCGGCGAATGCGGGCAGGGTCCTGTCTCGAACGATGATCATCGACCATGTATGGGACCAGAGCTTCGACGGAGCGACTAATATCGTCGACGTGTATGTTCGCCACCTTCGCACCAAGGTTGATGAGGGTCACACCAGAAAACTGATCCGCACCGTTCGTGGTGTCGGATACAAGATCAGTGACGAGGCGGATGCATGAATACGCGTTCTATCCGCTTTCGCTTAACAGTATGGTACGCGGGACTACTCGCTGGGCTACTAATCCTGTTTGGAGTGTCGGTCTATATCGGGCTGGGGCATTACCTGAGAAGCCATCTAACGGACACGCTGACCAAGGAAGCCCGGCAAATTGGCGAGACACTGCTTGTCAATGTCGACCTAAGCGGCGAGCCGTATGTTGTTGACGAGATCAAGGAACACTTTGCTCCAGAAATAAACGGCCTTTTCCTTAGGGTGACTAGAGCAGACGGAAGCACACTCTACGAATCAGGTTCGCCTAAGGACGCCAGCTTCGATCCGGGAGGCGTACCGGCCGCGCGCCGTGATCTGTCCCAGGCAGTTTCACAAGTACAGGTTTTGCCCGGTGGTGTAGAGATGATGATATGCGCGGTTCCCTTCACTACCAGTGAAGGAAACCGTTTCCTGATCGAAGCAGGCTCACCACTGGGCCAGACGGAGAGCGTGCTGCATGGCCTGCTACTGACATTTGCCGTGGGTCTACCGCTTGTTGTCGCGGTTGCCGTTGCAGGCGGTTATGTCGTGATGAGACGGGCTCTGAGGCCGGTTGGCGAGATCACTCGAACGGCCGAGCAGATAACGTCGCGCAATCTAAGCGAGCGACTACCCGAGGCTAAGACCGGGGACGAGCTGGAAGCGCTTTCGACCGCACTCAATAAGATGATTGCGCGAATCGATCACTCCTTCAGACATATGAATCGCTTCACCGCAGACGCGTCTCATGAGCTTCGCACTCCACTGACAGTCTTGCGCGGAGAACTCGAGGCACTAGCTCAGCGGCAAGATATTCCGACTGATGCCCGTGAAACGATCGAAAGCGCTCTTGAAGAAAGCGAGCGACTTTCGAAGATCGTTGAAAGCTTGCTGGCAATATCGCGCCTCGACGCGGGCGAAGCATTGATGGCTCGGGAGCGATTCGACCTTGCTGAGCTGGTTGCTGATACAGTCGAACAAATGCGACTTCTCGCTGAAGACAAGCGAATCGCTCTGAGCTGCTCTGCAAAGGACGCCGTTCAAGTCGAGGGCGACCCGGGCCGGCTGAAGCAGGTTGTGGTCAATCTCGCGGACAATGCGATCAAGTACACAAACGAAGGTGGAAGAGTTGACATAAGAGTTGTGGCCGTCGACGGCAAGGCGCTGCTCGAAGTTGCGGACAGCGGGATCAGCATTCCACCTGAAGCGCTACCCCACGTTTTTGAACGGTTCTATCGCGTCGACAAAGCGCGCTCGCGGCAAATGGGCGGCGCGGGGCTCGGACTCTCAATCGTTAAGTCAATCTGCAAGGCACACGGCGGTCGCATAGGCGTCGAGAGCACTGAGGGCAAGGGCAGTCGTTTCACAGTGGAATTGCCGCTGGATAATGGCGAAGGTGTGAAACATGAGTAGACTCAAGCTCCGCTCCAGCGTGTTCGCGCTCTTGCTGTTGGTTATGCCAGCCTGCAGCAAGAGCGGATCAGACGATAACCAGAACGTATCCCCTCGCGCCGGCAATAAGGTTGCGGTTGAGACTCCCGCCCCGCTTCAACCAGCAGGCAAGACCTTCGTCTACAACTTCGACAGCGAGGGTGTTAGGCGAATGCCTGCTAAGTTTCATGAGGCGCTGACCGGCCAGGGCGCTCAGGCTCAATGGGTCGTCGAAGCTGATCCGTCAGCACCGTCTCAGCCCAACGTGGTTGCGCAGCTTTCGAACGATAAGACTGATTATCGCTTCCCGCTTGCGATTGCAGACGAAGGCTCGTTTCAAGATCTGGATCTCAGCGTTAAGTTCAAAGCTGTGTCGGGCAATGTGGACCGAGCTGCAGGTCTGGTTTTTCGGTTCAAAGATGCAAACAATTACTACATAGTCCGCGCGAACGCCCTTGAGGGCAATTGCCGTCTGTATCACGTCGTCGCAGGCAAGCGGCAACAATTTGCGGGAGCAAACTTCCAAGTCGCGTCGGACGAGTGGCACGAGCTACGGGTGGAATGTGTCGGAAACAAGATCACTTGCTACTACGACGGTGAGATGAAGTTTGAATCAACCGATGACACATTCAAAGAGGCCGGCAAAATCGGGCTGTGGACAAAAGCCGATTCGGTTACTTACTTCGATGATTTGCGGGTTACCGCAAGATAGACTGACAGGAGGGCTAGAAACGGTCCGGCCTATTGTGGACTTCATCACCGGACGGTATCAGACCAGGAGGAGAATCATGGATAAGTTGCTTGGAGCTAATCGTGCAGGAATCGTAATCGCTTTCGCACTGGCGATCACAATGACGGCTGGCCTCTCACTTCGGACTGCTTACGGAATAGTCGGTATTAAGAGCGGCACCCAGCCAGTCGATACAAAGAAGATCGACCAAATCCTTGGGCGCTCGGGCGAATTGAAGGGCGATGTCTACAAGGTCGGGCTACCACGGACTGACTTGAAGGTCACCGCCGATGGCGTCGCTATTAAACCCGCGCTGGCGCTGGGTTCCTGGATCGCGTTCACACCTTCCGGCGGTCACACCATGGTTATGGGCGACCTGGTGCTTCTCGAGAGTGAGGTCAACGCAGTGCTCTCCAAACTGCAAGAAAACGGCATTGAGATCTCTGCAATTCATAATCACGTGCTCAACGAACAGCCGCGCGTGATGTACATGCATTACATGGGTCACGGTGACGAAGAGAAACTGGCGCGTGCGATGAAAGAAGCTCTCGCGCAAAGCGCCACGCCAATGAGTGCGCCGTCAGCGGCTCCCGCGCAAGCTTCTTCCTTTGATTGGACGAAGGTTCAAGATACGCTTGGCATCAAAGGAAACGAGCGCGGCGGCGTGCTGCAAGTGGGAGTTCCACGCAAAGAAAAGATCACCACCGCCGACGGAACTGAGGTCCCAGCGTTCATGGGGACAGCTACAGCTATCAACTTTCAACCTACTTCGAAAGGCGTCGCAATCACGGGTGACTTCGTTATGACTGGCGGCGAGGTGAATGCGGTGATTCGCGAACTGAGGAAGGCAGGCATTCAAATAACTGCTCTTCACTCGCATATGCTGGATGAGAACCCGAGGCTCTTCTTCATGCACTTTTGGGCGAACGACGATGCGGTCAAGCTCGCGCGTGGTTTGAGAGCCGCGCTCGAAAAGACTAACAGCGCGATGTAGCAGGAGGGTCAGATGCAAGGCGCGACCTCCACCCCGCTGAGATTTGCAGCGACCGGACCACGTGATGTGAGGAGAAGCATGAAGCGGTTAAACCATGCCTGCACCTTTTCGATTGTAGTTCTGGTCTTCAATGCATATGCAGTTGCACAAGAACCTGGGACAGCAAAGATGAGGTACACAAAGCAAGAACCGGTGGTCGTATTTGTTTGTGAACATGGTTCAGCGAAGAGCGTCATTGCTGCAGCACACTTCAACAATCTCGCCAGAGAGCGAAATCTCAAACTGCGAGCAATTTCGCGAGGCACGAACCCTGATCAGGAAATAGCACCCAATGCTGCAGAGGGGTTACAGGCCGATGGCTTAGCTGTAGGTCGAGAGAAGCCAAAGAGATTGTCTAGATCTGATGTTTCCATAGCCATTCGAGTAGTCGCGTTCTGCGAGTTGCCTGACGCTTACAGCAAAGGCGTTCGCGTTGAGCAGTGGAACGAAATGCCAGCAGTTAGCGAAGACTACAAC